>DOFS01000466.1 GCA_003523945.1 Nitrospiraceae bacterium
AGAATTCGGGGGTATTGAAAGGATTTTGATGAAAATAATATTGGAAAATAACGGTGCATAAGAACGCCATTCTTGAACTTGGCTAGATCCCCATGAACTGGTCGGTGATGAAAATAAACCACTGATGACTTCCTTTTTTACTTAAACCCAAACGGGGAAAAAGTCTCCTATGAAAAACCCTAGATCCTTGAAAAAAAAGCCCTATCGGAGTTGCGTTTTTGTACGTTCCGGAATGCCGAGTGTCCGGGAGCATTAGGTCATTTGTCTCTGGTGATGTGGAATATCCCATCAATGGGGCGGTTATCCAAATTGTATGCTGTTGGGGGGTGTTTCAGAAAAATTCGGAGAGGGACAGATGTGGGTAATTCCCAACCCTCGAAATTGGAAATGCGACGGTTCCTTCATGAGGACAGATTGTTAGTTGATATTGGTGGGAACGTGCATGACCAAAAATTCCATTAATATGTATAGGGTGATTGATAATCATCCGGAACGTAAACGGACAAGGCCTGTGAGAGGACTCGAAACTTGACCGGGGTGTGGGTGATAATTTCTCCGTCTGCAGAGACTGCCTGCGATGAGTTGGTTTGAATATCAATTTCTCTTCCGCACATGGCATAGACTCCCTCCCGGTTTTGTAAATGACCGGTTTTTATGGCGAGCGCAATTGAAACCATGGTCCACCACGGGTGAGGGTGCAGGCTGTAGAGATGGAGCAGGTGGTCATCAATAGCCGCATGGTCGGCGATGGTCATTCCTCCACCGTAGTGGCGACCATTTCCCACGGCAATTTGGGTCGTCCTGAGTTTTTGAATGTGACCATCACAGTGTATGGTCGCCGAAAAAGGACGATGGTTTTTGATCACCTCGAGAACGCTCCGTGCGTAGCTAAGAATGCCCCAGCGGTTCTTTATCTCGTGTGAGAGATGGTGGGTGACGCCCACCCCCAGTCCTATGTGGGCCACATTCAAAAAGTAGTGATCATTGACCATCCCTATATCAATATGATGGCGACGGCCTTGGGCAATGATGCGGCAAGCTTCTTTTACTGAAGTGGGGATAGATAATGTGCGAGCGAGGTCATTGGCCGTGCCCATGGGAAGAATCCCGAGCGTCAGGCGATGTTTGACCAGTTCCCTGGCTGCCGCGCTGATGGTGCCATCACCACCACCAATGATGACTCGATGAGCCTGATCAGCGTATTGAGATATAAAAGTGTTTATTTCTTTTGGATCGGAGGAGAACAGTTTAATGAGTGTTAACCCGCCATCCTCTAATAGTTTTAGACCACCATTTAAGTCCGAATCGGAATTACCGCTTTTTCTGTTCACAATCAGGAGGGCGTGTTGAGAGGTCATTGCCAGAATCACCAAACAATAAGCAGGAAGATAATTCGCATGGATTCTCTCAGCACCATCATGGACTGGACCAAGAACGAATGGGCACCGTGGAGATCGAATTTTTTGGTGAGCCTTCGATCACTCTATCGCTGTAGACAAGATATATGAATGTCTGACGTTTCTTATCAAAAAAACGGACAACCTGCAGTTTTTTGAAGATCAATGAGCGACTCTCATGAAACACCTTCTCCCCTTCCTCAAGTTCATCGATAATTCGAATAGGGCCGACCTGGCGGCAGGCAATTGAGGCATCCGACGTGTCTTCAGCGACTCCGACCATCCCTTTTAATCCGCCCGTCTTTGCTCGACTCAGATGGCAGGTGACCCCTTCAATCTTCGGGTCATCAAACGCTTCGATCACAATTTTGTGATCAGGACCCAATAAATTAAACTTTGTATCCACACTTCCGATTTCTTCGGCATAGACACTAGAAACGAGCAAAGTGGAAAAGACCACAGTCATCATCAGAATATGTGTGTTCATCGATCCTCTCTCCTGTAAACGATCAGTGTGTGGCTGCCCGGACAACTGGTATGAATATACACCCTTCGCGACTGGGAGTCCCAGACAACACTAGATAAATTCTTCGAACCGTAAACGAAATCGTCTAATTTCACCAGATGAACGGGTGAGCCGTGGGGTGGGTGTGGTGGGGGATCCGGAAATGCCTCGCCAATCGACCATAGAATGCCTTAACTGCCATTCTGGAGAGTTGACCAATATGAACACCCCTCAGAACGAACATCCCTGAGGTCACAAAGTGGTTGAGAGAGCAGATATGCAAGACTCATAGCCACCTTGTCGAATGGCCACTGACGTAACGCGCCGATAGAGAAAGTACTGCTGAGGAAATTGATCCGATCATCATTCAGGTGCAAAAACTATAAGGCTCGATAAACCAATCACCAAGTTATCGTTCAAAGGGATTGAACCGAATCTCATTGGAGGAACCTTTTCCGGAAGAGGAACTTTGGTAGGTTGATTTTTCGTCCTCCAAACGCATGACTTCATAAATGAGGTACCCATTGACTGCGCGAGCTGATTCTCGAACCCATCCCATGGATAACAAAATGATCATGGTCAGGCCTGCAAGAGAGATTAACGTGGCTGCCATACCGCGGCCGGTCCGGGGGGTGTGACTGTAACCGGTATGGGGAGGCATTTGTCCAAATGCTTGTAACGAATAGAGCCAATTCCCGAATCCAAAAATCACCAGTCCGGAAAGTGCAAAATATTTATAAGGCTGCATCTTTCCAAGGGGATTGATCTCCTGATCTATGAGCTGATTGAGAAAAGGAACGTGTTGCAGGTGATAGGGCATGGCCAATGTGATGGTTGCCAGGACGATTATGGCTAGGGAGAAGGGGAAAAATCCGGAAAAACTCACCGGTGGGTTTGGTTGGGACCGGATCATCTGGGAAGCATAGAGAGATCCCATAAACACCAACAATCCATACAGCAATCCGACAAACGCAAAGAGCCACGATCGTTCTCCCAACATGACCGTATAGAAGGCTTGGGGCTGTCCATATCGCAGATGCAGGAGGTATTGATAACCCACCACCGGCATGATCAGGAGAGCGCCATAGCCGAGGACGAAACCATAAGCTCCTCCCTTTTGAAAAAAATTCCGATCTGTCTCGGTTGGGGCTTTCAAATAACTCAGGGCGCATATTCCTGCTATGCCAAACCCCGCCCAGGTCAAATTTCCGAACCACCGATGAAGGTCCAGATGAATCATGGTGGGATTCAATATGTTCTCCCATGCGGAATACACGGGATCCGGGGTCAGCATATACGAAGCGGTAATATCGATCATAAACATGGCAACACCTGCACATCCTGCTGCTAGCCATATAAACGCTAAATGTACTCTTTGCCTCCATCCGTGTCGGCCCCATTCCCAGAGGTAATACCAGGCATAGGCAAAGATGGCTTCTCCTAAAAAGAGAGCTGCCTCCCCCAAAAACGGCCAGAACATCACCTGAAAGATTCGATGCCAAAATTGGGGCCAATAGATATTCAAAAAAAACACCAGCCCCACTCCAAAAAAGGAAATCGTCGCGGTCGATAACACCAGGGCAAAGGCAATCAGCCTAGCCAGACGGCCGAGCCATTCCTTACGGGTCACATGGCTGAAGGTCGCCGTGATAGCCCCGATCAGGGATGATCCCACAATGAATGTGGCGAACAGGCTATGCAGGAGGGCAGAGGCCGCAATCGCAAGACGTCCCACCGACAGGGGTATCCCCAGAGGTTCAAGGGTCAATGGAAAACCTCATTCTTTTCAGATGCTTCCGCTTGGTGTTGAATGATTCCGTAAATTGTGTCCGGTCCTCTTGCCACTTCCCGAATTGTTCCCATCGTCAAATAAAGGATCAGGGAGGCCATGCCGAGAATCATGGCTGAGCCATGAACGAAGGGGGTGTTCAGCGAGGGCGTTGAATGCCGTATCCATGCGGGAAAAACATAGGAGAGATACCATCCTGTTTGGATAAGCACGAGCAGACTGATGAGGCGCCGGTAGTAGGGAAAAGGGGCCAGGACCACCAACAGGCAGATCATCAACACATACAAGCCCTCTCCCCAATAGGAATGCCCACGGTCGACATGCACGGACCGGAAAATCAGGTGACTGCCCAGCAGCAGCAGAGCCAGGAGGATGAATGGCCCTATTACCAATATGGTTGAGCCGCCCTCTAGAAGTTTTGGTTGAACATCCGGCCGGACGGTTTGAATTCGATAGGCATAGACAAATCCGGACACCAGCTGAATCATCAAGTTGACAATCCCGATGGACATTCCTGTTTTTAACAGCAGGAGGTAATAACCGGCATCCTTTATGCGACGCCGATTGGTCCATAACCGCCAGCCGGCATAAGCAGCCATGACATACCCCGCAATGACCAGGTTCCCGAAGAATCGGTGAACCATCAAGGGCAACCATGTGGGATTCCACAATCTGGCCCATCCGCTCTCCTCGTCGACGGGAGTCAGCATATAGGAGCCGATCCCGTCGAGAATCCCTGCCCAGACGAGAATCAATACGGCGGCTGCCCCGCCCAATACCATATGCCAGGTAATACTTTTAGAACGGAACCAATCCCAAAAATGGTAATAGGGGTAGAGACACAAAAGTTGAATCAAAAAGACCGCCAGAGCAAATTGCAACGGATAGCGAAAATGATTGAACAACCAGCTGTTGGTCAAAGGAAAAAGCCCGGTAAATAATTCCAGCATGAAGACCGCCAGGACGATGCTGGTGGTATATGTGACCAGCGTAAATCGGGTGATCAAATATGCCACATCAGTGAAGTGAGGGCGAGTGCGCCCCAATCCTTCCGCAATGGGGGCAAGAACCATGCAGCCCACACCCAAACTGGCCAGCGTGATATGAGCCAAACTGAAGAGTCCGACCCAAAAACTCGCATTCATCATTTTTCCGCCTGACTCAACGAAAGGGTTTCACCAATCAGAACATTCCTTTTTTCTGGACCGATCCTGGCGGTCTCTGATTGGACGATTGCCTGGGATCAGGTAATGAACGAATAAAAGACACCAAATCCCGGCGCTCTTCATGAGTGAGCAATTTTTCAAAAGCCGGCATGACGTCCTTGCCGTCGGTCACAATTCCATACAACACGTCATCCGCTTTCTTCTGAACGGCCGGTGCCTGGAGATTGGCCGGTAACTCCGGTAGATAGCCTGCCACCGGCCCGTCTCCCATTCCTTCTGGTCCATGACAATGGGCACAGTTAATGGAGAACAGGTACGCGCCTGGATCATGCTGCCTTAACGATGTTCGAAAAGCGGTTAAATCCACTTGCGGGACACTTCCCTGAGGAGAATGCCGACGAGGCGATTCCTGGTAGGAAAATGAAGGCTGTTCCCGCATATCTTCAGAGCATCCCCACACGAGCACTCCCAGGATGATGCCCGTATATAGGGAAAGTTGAGTGCCAATTCTGGAGAAAATTTGCGGGTTCATGTTCCGCCGTTTCTGAAATGACTCCCCACTGTCCTGATTTCTACGTCGGCGGCTCCTGCCTTCTGAAGTAGGCTGGAAATAGCTTGAGCCTTGGCCGTTTCATCCCCTAAGTGAATCGAGAGACCCACGGCTCCTTCCACAGTGCGTGGAAAATGACTAAGGTCTGACTGCTGCATAAAGCCAATCCTGATCATCATCGCCATGAACGTTCCGATGATCGCCATCAACATCATGGTTTCAAAAGAAATAATCCCCACCACGGGAATACTCACGATGGGTTTCCCGCCGGTCGCCAATGGGTATAAGAGCGCGGTTCCGGCGGATAAACATACTCCGATTCCAATTCCGAACAATCCGCTGATGATCGTGATCCGATGGAGGGGGAACCGAACGGGGCCATTGATAAGAATATTTCCCAAAGGAAAAGGTGAGATCACCGTCATCCGGTAATCCGGAATGCCTTCACACCGGAGTTGGTCAAGCACCGGAGATAAGGGGATGGTGGGATCGAACAGCCCCACGACCACCTGTTCGTCATTCCTCTCTGGTCTTGTATTCATGAATCCTTCCTGCTTTTTCTTCCCAGATCGAGATGGCCGGGACAAATTTCAACGCCAGGGAATACAACAAAAGCGCAAAGGCCAACGTTCCAATCATAATCGTGAATTCAATGAGGGAAGGAAAGTATTCACTCCATTGAAAGGACAGTCTGGGATGCCCGAGAGACGGAACAATAATCAACATGCGTTCAATATACATCCCAACATTGATGATGAGTCCGATTACCATGAGTCCAAATGGCCATCGTCGAAATCGTGGCCATACCAGAGTCAGGAGGGGAAGAAGGTAAATGCATCCAACCATCACCCAGAACGGCACGGCATACATCTCGGTGAGCAGGGAATTTTGCACGGCCATATGATCGGGAACATTTCCGTACCAGACGGTTAACTGCTCGGCAAAATACAAATAGGCCAGGACCAATGTCGTGACCATCAGCAATTGTGCCAACTTTTCGAAATGCTTTTCCTGGATATAGCCATCTAAGCGGTATGTTTGACGGAGAATGTATAAACCAGCCACTGCCATGCCCAGTCCTGAGTGTACGGCTCCGACCACGAAATACGGCGCGAAAATTGTGGAGTGCCAACCGGGAACAAGCGATACTCCAAAATCCCAGCCGACGATCGAATGGACCGAAATCATGACCATGACAATCAACGGGGTAATAATCCGTATGGCGGTTTCCAATGTCTGCCATTGCGCTTGTGAGCCATGCCATCCCACCGCGAGCCAGCGATAGATAGGTTTTCTCCATCCCTGAATCCGGTCGCGCATCAATGCAAAATCCGGAATCAAGGGTAAGTAAATATAGATGGTGCTGGCGGTCGCGTAGGTAAAAATCGCCGTGGCATCCCACATGAGCGGAGAACGAAAATTCGGCCACAGTTCCCGCTGATTGGGATAAGGAATCAGATAATAAAAGCGCCAGACCCGACCCAGGTGGTAAAACACGAACAGGGCCGTGACGATCAATGCCACAATGGTCATCAGTTCTGCCATTCGAGTGACCGGTCGTCGCCATTCCGCATTGGTGAGACGAAGGACTCCGGAAATAAACGTGCCGGAATGACTGACGCCGATCCAGAAAACGAATGAACCGATATACGATCCCCAAAAGATGGGAGGATGCAAATCGGTCTGCCCGATTCCTGTTTGGATCTGGTAGGTCCACGCTCCCGCACCCGCTGCAACAAAACACCCCAACACACCCACCCAGAGAAAATACCTCCATGTGGTCGTTTGGAGGGGGGAAAGAAGATTCCGGTTGATGACGGGAATCTCCTCCCAACCCACGGGCCGTTTCGTCATTCCGACAATCTCCGCAAATAGGTTACGGAGGGATGCGTGCCCAGAGATTCAAGAAGGTGAAACCCCCTTTCACTCTTCTTGAGATGTGATACCCGGCTGTCGGGATCATTCCGGTCCCCAAAAATCAACGCAGACGTGGGACAGGATTGCACGCATGCAGGCGTGATGTCGCCATCCCTGACTCGACGGCCTTCTTTGGCCGCAGTTTCCTTCCCTCGTCGAATTCGTTGCACACAAAAGGTGCATTTCTCCATGACACCGCCCGACCGCACGGAGACATCCGGATTCAGTTGTTCCGCCAACGGCTCCTCCCAATGAGGGTCGAACCAGTTAAATTGCCGGGCAACATAGGGACAATTGTTCCCGCAGTATCGAACGCCGACGCAACGATTGTAGACTTGGGCATTCAACCCCTCCGGTGTGTGGTAGGAGGCATAGACCGGGCACACAGGTTCACAGGGAGCCTCGTCACAGTGTTGGCACATGACAGGAAGAAATTTAACTTTGACGTTGGGATACTCCCCTTCCCAATACCGCTCGATTCGAATCCAGTTGATGGCTCGCCCCTGTGCCGCTTCCTCCTCCCCGGAAATCCGGATATTGTTTTCGGCATGACACGCCACGACACAGGCTTCACATCCGGAACAGCGGTCCAGGTCAACGACCATTTCCCATTTATAGGACCACGTTGGTTGTTTCGAAGGTTCATGGGCTTCTTGATTGTCTTGACTCATGACACACCTCCCATCTCCTGCATGCGTTGTAAGACAGGGTGTTGCTTGGACTGATCCAACATCACTAGCTTGGATCCGCCTTTGAGACGCTCGACACGTACCCGTGTTCCTCCTGTTGCGAGAGAGCCGGATTGACGATCAAACTTCGGCCCCAGCAACATCATGGGATTCACTCCACGCCCCCTGGCATATCGTCCATACGCACGATGCCCCTGGCCCAGGGGAATGGCAATCATGTCGGGATGCAGCCCTGGAAAAAGCAAGGCGGACGCTTCGATCGATCCATACTCCGACGTCACCCGGACCTGATCGCCTGGATTGATGCCTAACGCCTTTGCCGTGGTTGGATTGAGTTCAATCCAAGTTCCCCACATACCGGTTGTCAGAGGATCGGGTAATTCTTGAAGCCAAGGCCGATTGGCGCCACGCCCGTCAGACAGTCCCAGGGAGGGGTAGGGATAACAATAGAAAGGAAAATCGGATATGTTCCCCAGGAATTCCGGAAGTTCATAGGTGATTGAGGGCATATCCGGTGAGATTTGCTGTCTGGGAACATCCACAGGCCACCAGCCGCCTTGTTGCAGAGCATTTCTCCAGCGGGTTTCAAACGACAGGGGTGGATGGTGGTTGGGCAGGACAGCTTCCCATCGGGTTTTCATCATATCCTGAAAGGTGTTCCAGGGAACCTGTTCCCCCAGAGATCCACCTAAGCGATGGGCGGCTTCCACCCACACATCCCCAATGGCGCGTGTATCATACAAGGGGCGCACCACGGGCTGGGACAGATTCCAGGACGGTACGGCAATCGTGTCGGCTTGAAAGTGATCTTTCCACGATTCCAGTGGGTGATGATCCGGTAGAATCAGGTCAGCCATCGAGGTCGAATCATCGAAAAACGGACTGAAACTCACGATAAATCCGGCCTGTTTCAAGACACGCTCAAACTTTAATGAGGGAGGAAGCGTGAATAGGGGATCAGCGAGATACAGATGCAGCAGGGAGCGGGAGCCTTCTTCAAATTCCTGCACCAAGGCCGTTAACATCTGTTCACTGGATAGTTCGGGTTGGACAGTTTCCACAGGCGAGTCGGGAGGTTCTGCCCACTGGAGCCCCCCGCGCCGGCCGATAGCACCGATCAGCATGTTGAGGGCATTGATGAGCATGAGGGTTTCCGTGCCATTGGTGTGGGCCGCCGCGGGACCTCCCCCCATGATAAGCGGAGCATTTGCTGACGACAGTTCATGGGCTAATTTTGTGATCACATCCGGTGATACCTCGGTCGCAGCTGAAATATCATCCAAAGAGAAGGAGGTAAACGTTCGCTGAAGGGATGCCTGTTGCGATGACGCAAGGCGGGTCAGCCCCTCCCGCATCAATATCTGTCCAATGCCCATTACCAGAAGACCTTCTGTTCCAGGTCTAATGGGAATCCACCGATCAGCATTGGCTGCTGTGAGGGACAGGCGTGGTTCTACCTGGATAAACCGACCTCGAGCCATGGGACGGCCTTGACGGAACTTCCCATAGGCCACTCCAAAAGATACCGGAGAGAGCCAGTGCTCAAGAAATGGTGTGCCGAACGACAGGAGATAATCCGAATGTGCCAGATCATAGTATGGAAGTTCCCGCCTATTAAAGCTCAGGTAGTTGGCTTTTTTGACGGTCCGTTCCCCTGTAGATTCGTAAAAGATGAGTCGACCAGAAATAGAATTTATGACCGTTGTGAAAAGGCTGGCTAAGGTCCCTGTCACTGGACGGGTGATCATCGCGGAAGTTCTGGCGTGCGAATGTAATTGCTCCACCCATTCTGATAAGCCCTCTTCCCAGCTAATCGGGCGAAAGCGCCCTTCGCCTCTTCTGCCTTCACGTTTGAGCGGCCCTTGAATGCGGTCCGGGTTGTACAGGCCCTGAAGAGCGGCATGACCTCTCGCGCAGAGTTTTCCCTCATTCAACGGATGCTGTGGATTGCCTTCAATTTTTTTGGCCCGGCCTTCCATCACACGCACGATGATTCCACAACCAGCTTCGCACTCTTGGCAGGTTGAGGCATACCAATTGGCCACTCCCGGAACGATGTCTTCGTCCGGCAGTAGATAGGGCACGAGATTATGTACCTCTCGTTCACAACCAGGAAGGGCAGTCCCGGCGGCCGTTAACCCCAGAAGTTTAAAGAGAGTCCGTCGATACAAATCCATTGGTTCTTTCTCTCATTTGTGACAGGTCCAACAATCTTGAGAGGCTCCGCGTTGTTGATGGCAGGTCAAACACCAGCCCATTTCATAGGACGGCGCTCTGGGCGTGTGTGACATGCGTGAAACCTTTCCATGGCAGGACGTACAGGACAGTCCGGCCAGAAGATGCATCTCATGGGTAAAATACACATGATCCGGGAGACGTTGCAGTCTGACCCACCGAATGGGTCGGTTCTGGTTCCAAAAGGTTTGGAATTTTTGTAAATCGGGTGTCGTGTTCTTTATGGACTGATGACATGTTTGGCACAAGGCCATGGATGGCACCCCGGCCACTAGGGATTGCGTGGCATACCGATGACAAAATTGACAATTGATGTTTAATGTCCCCGCATGCAGGCGATGACTAAAACTTAACGGTTGCTGATCCTGAACCGGCAGATCGGCACTTCCGGTGGAATACAATGCGCCGATACCCATGGCAACACCTCCGGCCAAGAACGCGAGGAGCACTCCCATGATTTTTCCCGCTATCATTCATTTACGTGTGTGGGCACTTTTGAAAAATGATTCATCTCCATACCCCCGACAGTCTGTTTGGACCATTGCCAACAAAGGGATTACCGTGCCTTGGTATCCTGGGGGGTCTGGTCGGGCATCGAGTAGAATTCCCTTATCAGTAATTTCCACTGTTCATCCTTCATGTCAGGCCAATCATTTTTATTAAAACCCGGAGCCCTTTCTAATTTTTTCGGCTGAATATCCAGTGTCAAATACTCCCGATCCGGTGGATGTGCAAGTGACGACCAGGGCACTGCAAAGAGTTTATCTCCCATACCTAAAAACCCTCCAAATGATAAAACGGCATACCCCACTTCTCCATTGCTCCCTATGACCAGTTCTTCTATCAGCCCTATGTCTTCGCCTTGCAGATTTTTGACAGATTTCCCAACCAACTCACTGGCTTTGTAGGAACTTTGGTTAGAAGTAGCGGCTAATGATGGGGAGAAGGGTGTGAGGAACAGGATGTAACCGAAAATAAGGATGAGAAAGGGCATGGGCATAGAGACCTCCAATCTGCCGCTCGTTCATTCGGTAATCTTGATGATAGGCACGTATGACTGATGATGTTCCCTTCAATATAGAAATCTCACCAATTCTCTAAAAAGGGATAAAATATCGTGGATTATCAAGACTTTGTCCACTTGTCATTCCTATGGGATCTCGGCACGGCCAGCCCGAGGAATAAAATCGGCATTCAAGGGTTTTTGATAGTGGTCGATCCCATTACATTTCTTTATAAGACGTTACGCCGGTTCTGCCAGGATCCAGGAATCACCGATGATTTTTCTTGTGACAGAGGATCAGCAATTTTTAGAAGCAATGACACGGCGATTGCGTGAAAGGGGGAAAAGTGCCATGGGAATTTCAGAAACTCAGGAGTTGAGGATGCACCTTCGCCAAAGATCTCCGGATATTCTAATCCTCGATGGAAATAGCCCTCACATTGATGTAATGGAAATTTTGAAGGATCTGCAAAATGAAGGGTATCAAGGCCAGACGATTGTTTTAGGAGGCGAATCGTCTGCGCCGCTGGTGCCTGAGATTTCTCGATTTGGTGTCATTCAAACAGCCGGTCGCCCGTTAGCTGTCAACCGGGTGTTGGGCGCGATCCGAATCGCTCACGAGCATTTGCAAGCGGATCGTTGTCCTACCTCGGTAAACAGGGAGGAGGGCATGAAGAGTTCTACTCATCAGACTCATTTTTCTTGACCTGGAGGACTGATAGGTAAAATAACCCCAGGCCTTTTTTGAAATTCCGGGCTCATCCCTAAGCGAAGGAGAATATTGTCATGCCAAACACTAATGCGTCATTTTCTGCATTTTCTCGAGTAGACCAATTGAAACAGCAACTGAAAAAGTTGGAAAACCTCAGTCAGTCTCAGGTCGACACTGAAGTATTGGACCAGTTTGATCGTGAAACTGAAGAGATTTTGAAACGTGTGGATGGAAGAGATACCAAAATGGCCGCTTATAATTTTGCCACCATGGCTGAGGCAGAAGCCTTGGTCAATCTTCCCGAGTCCGCACAAGAACCAACTTCCCGCGATCTTCTACAAAAATCGTTGCAACAAAGACGACAGGTGTTGTTGGGATTGGTCAGTGAGATGGAAAGCCTGGAAGAAACCGAAGCCGAAGTTCTGACCGGAGAAGATCATGAAGATCCTCCGCTAATGGGATAAACCCTCAATTACTGAGTCGAAGAAACTTCGTCTTAGGAACAGTGCCTTGGACAATCCCTGCCTGGCTTGACTATCTGTATCGACTACTATCGGTTGGTCAATTCACGGATAAAAACCCTACCCGGTTCGAAAATAACACCTCTCTGCTACCCCCATCATGTGTGGCATCGCCATACCTGTCAGCGCAGATATGATGTGCAATCCCGGGGAAATGGCGATGTAGCGGCGCGAAGTCAGAGCATTTTTATTCATTGCAGGTGATCGCTCAACGGTATGTTCAGGACAGTCTCTCCAACTGCGTCCTGGTCAAGGATTTCTCGAAAAAAAGATATTTCATCCAGCCCAAAGCCGGTCATGTGAGCGATTGTGTTGAACTCTCACTTCGAGGGCAGGGGAGAGTTCTGGCCTGTTTGAGAGCATGGCCATACCATTCCAGTTCTTCAAAAAATTCTCGGGCCTTTTGAAGAAATTTTGAATCAGTGGGCGTGCCATCTTCCTGAAAAACGTTTTGGACATGGGGGATTGGGAGCAGAGATGGAATACTCGACATGCCCAATTCGGCCAACATGGCCCTGAGGGTCATTGCGGCACGGACTCCCCCGAACGCACCTGCTGAATAGCACACGATGGCTGAAGGTTTTCGAAAGTATTCCTCCAGGAAATGGTCTAATACATTCGAAAGGGCAGGAGGAATGGTGTGGTTGTATTCCCCGGATACGATAATATACCCGTCAGCCGGAATAATCAGATCTGCCACCCGTTGGAGGTATTGAGGCGCCTCTCCAGGTTGGAATTCCTTGTACATTCTATCCAACAGCGGGAGAGGATAGAGAAGAGGGTCGATGAGTGTCGCCTCGTGTCCACGAGTTTGACAGGTATGCAACATAAACCGGGCGGCTTTGATGCCCTGGCGTTCAGTCCTAACCGAACCATAAAAAATAACCAAATTCAAGGACATCAGAAGGCCTTTACTTTAGAGGAATGTGCCGGGGGATCATACTCCTGCAATACATCCTGCAATACATGCGAGGTTCAAAATTCTTGCGAATTTTTCCCATCAGCAGTGCAAGTTTAAATCGTTCATGTCACCAAAGGATCTGGACAAATCTATAAGAAGCCTCCATAAAAGGTCTATTGAGGGAGATGGTAGGGCAATCCTACCCTCATAACGGTGGTAGACCTTCGCAAAAAATAATGCCGACGACCGGTTTGCACACGTGTCAAATCGAGAAATCAAGCGTTGAAGGGCCGGAGTGGGCAGAAGAAAGAGATGTTCAATGATTAATACATGGATTGACATTTCCATCCCACTGTATCCTGGAATGCATCATAGGCCTGAAGATCCCCCTTTTCAGATAGAACGGTTAACGGGCAAGGGGGATGAGGATCAGTTTCATGTCTCCCGAATATCTATGAGTTCTCATGCCGGGACACACATTGGCGCCCGTGGGAAATTGGGAAATTCTGTGCAGGATGATGATCAAACATGGTTTTCATCGACAATAGGGCTGGCGAAAGTGATTGAAATCCAGGATAGAAAGTCCGTAAAAGCAGAAGAACTGAAGCAACATCGGATCTATCCTCATGATCGGATTCTCTTGAAAACACGGAATTCCACCTCTGAGAGGTCCTCTGATTGTCCCAACCACGACACGATCTATCTTGATCGAACTGCCGCCACATGGCTGGCGGAACGGCGGGTCAGTACTGTAGGAATTGACAATCTATGTATCGGAGGGAACTCAATGCATGGAAAAGAGATCACGCGTATTCTTCTTCAAGCAGGGATTTTAATTATCGAAGGACTCGAATTTTCCCGAGTCAAAGCCGGCGAGTACCTGCTCATCTGCTTGCCGTTAAAAATCCTTCACGGAGATGGTGCTCCGGCCAGAGCCATTCTCCAATCGATGAGGTAAGGGTGAGGGAATTTGTGTGAGAGGGGTAATGCCCATGGGTCGGGTCTAGTACCCTTAAGACTGGAAGGACGCAGGAAATGTTGGATGAACCCTTAGCCACATATTCTAGGCTCGATGATGCCACATCCCTTCCTGATTTGGCTTCATCCGATGCGTGAATCCCATCCCATCGAAGCCTCAGCACTCGAATCTGGCGGTTCCTCTCATTCTGTTTCATCTAAATCCGAAGCGAGCAATCTGGCTCAATTATTTCAAGGGCCCATTAACATCCGGTCCATTGCCCTGACTGGATTGTTTCTCTATGCCTCCCTCATGGTGATGTATGTGGCGAAAGCCATCATGCTTCCTGTGTTTGTAGCGTTATTTCTCAATTTGTTGTTAGCTCCTCTCGTGCGGGGTTTTGGGAAAATTGCTATTCCCCCGCCACTTGCGGCCGGGGGAATCCTTTTCGTCTTGATCAGTAGCCTGGCCTTTGGAATTGTTCAGCTTTCCACTCCCGCCTCTCTCTGGCTAGACCGGGCTCCGGAAGCCTTGCAACAAGTAGAACGTAAATTTCGGACCATTAAAAGTTCGGTGCTGGAAATGGGTAAGGCAACCCAAGCCCTCGAGCATGTGGCGAGTCTTTCGGAATCCCGAAAGGCCCCAAAAGTTGAAGTGAAAACGAATAGCTTGGGGGGGGTACTGATCGGGTGGACCACGGAATTCATTTTAGGTTTGGTCTCAACTCTGATTTTGCTCTATTTTTTCCTGGCCTCCGGCGATTTATTTTTGGAAAAACTGGTAAAGGTCCTTCCCCGATTTTCGGATAAACGACGAGCGGTGGAAATTGTCCGTGGAATAGAAGGCAATATCTCCAGTTACCTGGTTACCGTGACCAGTGTGAATGTCGGCCTCGCGCTGGCGACCAGTCTGGCCATGTATCTGCTTGGCATGCCTAACCCATTCTTATGGGGAGCCATGGCAGGGACATTGAATTTTATTCCCTACGTTGGAAGCATTCTTGGGTTAGGAGCTGTCACTTTGGCTGCGGCCATTACATTTGAACATTTGACCATGGTGGCCCTGGTGTCCGGAGCGTATTTGTTTTTGACCGCTTTGGAAGGGAATTTTATTACACCCCATTTATTGGGACGAAAACTTACATTGAATCCCGTGATAATACTGGTGAGTGTCTTGTTTTGGGGCTGGTTATGGGGTGCGGTTGGGGCGCTGCTCGCTGTCCCTTTTGTTGCATCACTTAAAATCATATGCGATCAAATTGAACCACTCAATTCCATTGGAGAATTTTTAAGTCGTTAGGTTTACAATGTTCAAAGCAAATGTCCTTTCTGCCTAGATGAGGGCAGGATGATGACTGTCCCTCATTTCCGTATCAAGGTGAATGCCTCATGCCGGCTTGGGTATTAAATTGGTTGAATAAACTTCGGTCGAGTCTCTGGCTCATACCCACTTGTATGGCCATTGCCGCCATCTTTCTTTCCCTGGCCGTGCCGTATCTTGACGCGTTCTACTCTCCCAAGAAAATTGACTCCCTTCAGTGGCTAAGCAATATGGGCCCGGAAGGAGCGATGACGCTGCTTTCGACCATTGCCGGTTCTATGATTACCATCGCCGGTGTAGTGTTTTCCATCACGATTGTGGCTCTCACCCTGGCTTCGGGACAATTCGGCCCGCGGCTGCTTGGGAACTTTTTGCGGGATCGAGGTAATCAAATTGTGCTGGGCACGTTTGTGGCGACATTCCTCTATTGTCTCCTCGTCTTGCGAACTATCCATGTAGATCCCAATGGCTATACTCCTTACTGGGGAACCCTGATGGGCCTCATTTTGGCGGTGTGCAGCCTGGGAGTATTGATCTATTTCATGCATCATATTGCGGTTTCCATCCAAGCCCCGAATTTGATCGCGGCAGTATATGAAGAACTGGAAGAAGACCTGACCAGACTTTTTCCCGAGCAGTTAGGAAAAGAAGAAGAGAAAAAGGAGAACGGGAAGGGCAACAATATTCCCCAATTAATGGACAGAATAGAAAGAGAGGGACTGGAAATCAGAGCTGAAATCGGTGGGTATCTTCAGGCCGTTGAAAATAACGCACTCATGGAAATCGCCCGTGCACAAAATTTATTAATATTCCTACATTATCGGCCAGGCCATTTTATCAGCAAAGGAGCGTCCCTGGCCAAAATCGTGGCCCTTGGTCCAATGGCAGATTTCCTATCTCAACAGATTAATAAGCAGATGATTTGTGGAGCCCACCGAACCCAGGAACAGGATATTGAGTTTTCGGTACTGCAACTTGTTGAAGTAGCGGTACGGGCTCTTTCACCTGGAATAAATGATCCGTTCACGTGCATCAATTGTATTGACCACCTCAGTGCGATTTTATGCCAGCTTTGTCAACGAAAATTTCCTTCTCCCTACCGGTATGACAGTGAAGGGGTCCTTCGGGTGATTGCTCCCCCTGTCACCTTCGAAGGCGTGTTAAATGCGGCTTTTAATCAAATCCGACAACACGGAAAAGAAAATGTGGCAATTCTTATCTGTCTGTTGGAGGGCCTAGGACGTATTGGAGAAACGGTGAAACGTAATGAGGACCGTGAGGCTATCCGTCGCCATGTGGACATGCTTCAACGAGGGAGCCGGGAATCCATCCAGGAAATACATGATTTGGAGGCAGTCGAGGATCGGTGTCGCCAGGTCATGGCCATGTTAAGTAATGGAGAAAACCGGAGCTCTCTTTTGATGGACAAAATGTCGAATATCCTTCCCTAACGGTGTCTTTCACGCCTGATCACGGGACCGTTTTTGGTCTCTGTCAAAAAAGCTGTTCGACTCATTCTTTTATCCATAAAAACCCTCCGAATCGCAGGCATGGTCTGTCGGTAGGGTTTAATTCATTGCCTGGAAAGTTCCCCGCCCGGTCACACAGACCATGACTTTCCCGATGACCTTCGAACTGTTGCTGCGTTTCGACTTTTCAAGGAGGGCAATGAATTTTTTGTACATTGCCTAAGGAACCGCTAAAAGTGGTAAATGAGCTCTATTGGAAAAATGTCTTTTATATCGAAAACAGGGGAATGATCAGATCCTTCATAAAGATAAACCGAAAAGGAAGATTATGTTGAAAACGTTGTTGGAAATGCGAGGCTATCAATTGCGAGCCATCGATAAAGACCTCGGTAGCGTGGACGATTTTTATTTCGACGACCGGTTGTGGAGAATCCGGTATCTGGTGGCAGATACAGGAACCTGGCTCCCCGGAAGAACTGTGCTTATTGGGCAGGAAGCCCTTGAACGGTCTGATGGGGAAGACCAGGTCTTTCCCGTGACGCTGACTTTCGCAGAAATCGAAGATAGTCCGGGTATAGAAACCGACCTGCCATTTTCTCTTCAAAAAGAAAAAGAATTACGCCTGTTTTTCAAATGGAGAGAATATTGGGACGATGATATCTTCATCCAGCCTGGCGGCTTCACACCGATGAGTGTCCCTGGTGGGGAAGCCATGGAACAGTCGCTCAAGGAAGGAATGAATGCATCCGGCAAATTGAGTGGAAACCCGCATTTGCGGTCCGCCAATGAGGTTCAAGGTTATTACATCGGGGCCCGGGACGGAGAGATCGGCCATGTGGATGATTTTATCGTGGAGGATTCATCATGGGAAATTCGATATTTAGTTGTCGATACTCAAAATTGGTTGCCGGGGAAAAAGGTCCTCATTTCTCGAAATTGGGTCAGTTCTATAGATTGGAATAAGCAAACGGTTCGGGTGGACATGAATCGGGATACGATTGAAAAAAGTCCTGAGTATGACCCCAATAAGCCCGTCAATAGAGAGTATGAAGTCAGGATGTATGATTATTACGGGAAGCCTCACGACTGGGAGTGATTGGAAAACAGGAGACCGGAAGGCCTATAACGAATGGAGCATTCTAATGTTGAACTCACTTTCAAATAATCCGATTCCTACCGTACTCGTTGGATTGGGATTGTACTGGCTATGGAAAGATTCTCCGGAGGGTTTTCAAGTTCCACGGAAATCCTATGAGGATGGATCCTCTCGTTGGCGCAATCACGAAATTGCCAATCCTTCCATGGAAGACGTCAAAGACACATTGCAAACTGCGAAGGATACGGTTGAAGGCCATTTAACGGAGCTGAAGGACCAAGCAAGTCAACAGGCTCAAGAGTGGCAGAGGGAAACGGGGCAAAAAATTCAAGATGTGAAGGGATATTTTAAAGAAAAAGGAACCGTCGCGCGAGGAGAATTCAGGCACCTTTTGGATAGCAATCCCCTCGCTGTGGGTGCGGTAATGGTGGCCCTAGGCGCGGTGGTCGCAGCCGCGATACCCGGAAGTCGAAAAGAGGACGAATGGATGGGGGATTCGCGGGATAAAATGATGGATGCTGTAAAAACGACAGTTCGGACGACGGCAGAGGATGTAGCGCAGAATGCCGGACAGGTTGCGGAGAAGGTGTTTCAGAAAGAAGAGTCTACCACCCCATAATGTCAAATCCCTCAAAATTTTCGTAATCTAAAAGAAAGGAAAAATATGAATTGTGATGTCAAAAGGGTTTTGGTGCTTTTATGTTTTACAGGATCCCTACTCGGGGTCATGGCCTGTGAACAAGAGGGTCCAGCTGAACGAGCAGGCGAACGGGTGGATGAATCAATGGAGAAAGCGGGGGAAAAAATGGAGGAGGCAGGAGAAAATATACAGGATTCTGCCAATTAAGCCTCTCATTTTTTGGAGAGCTGAGGTTCTCCATTTTTCCTGGTCACAAAGAAGTTCTGTCCATTGTATGTAAGGGCTTGAAAAGGCAACACTGAAGAAGATGTGATGAGCGGCGTTAGGAGAAAGGGTTTATCCACAAAGTTTACTGATGGAAAGTCTTCGAGCTTACTCTTACAGAAGGGAGACAATATGCCCACAGCCAATGCAAAAAAATGTGCCCATCCTGGCTGTACCTGTGAAGCCAAGCCGGGAAAAGAATTTTGTTCCGAAAATTGCTCATCTTCTCAACCTTCGAAAGGTGGCAAATGCCAATGCGGCCATTCAGGATGTGAAAAAGGAGATGAGTAGGAAGGACGGATGTTCCCGAAGAAGAAGACCCCCACACTAAAAATTAATTTGATCGTCACCATGTGGCATAGGGTTTCAGATAGGACAATTGATAAGGCTCATGTTCACGTTGAATAATTTCAAAGGGAGGGGAGCATGGTAATTTTAAAGCACGTAAATCGGTGGTTATGTCATCCAATGAAGATGATGATAATTGGAGGTTTGCTTATCGTCCCGGGAATCTCATTTGGTAGCGATCTTTCAGGGCACATTCCACAAGATGGTGATTCGACAACAACACAAACACAGAACGATCCTCAATTAGATGCAGGTCATCGATATATTGAAGGAACAGTTGAGGAAATTAATGAAAATACGCTACGGGTGGATGCGGGCGAGGCTGGTGGGATGTCCCCTCGGTATCTGAATTTGGATAATTCCCAAGGGAAAGACAGTTTTGAAGTTGGAGACATGGTTCAAATCGAAGTCAATGCTCAAAACAAGGTGGTAAGGTTTCAACCCAGAAACAAGGATGGCGACAAACACTAATTGGCATCCCTGGGCTGTAACATCAAGAGAACAATTTCAAGCAAGGTGAATATAAAAAGGAAAATCTTCGCCGGTGAATCATCCATTTCGACCCTTCCTGAAGGGAATAAAGGAGAATGACGTATGTTAAGTTGGGCCATTACATTTTTGATCATCGCTCTCATTGCAGGAGTGGTCGGGTTAACTGGCGTGGCGGGTACAGCGACCAACATTGCCTGGGTGCTGTTTGTGGTGTTTCTCATTATTTTTGCATTGAGTTTTATTACAGGGAAAAGACCTCCGGCATAGATAGCAGACCGGTGGGAATGCAAACTGCTGATTCATGGACTGGAAAGAAGATGTCGGCCACATATGGTGAAGGTGTCTGCGATGAGCGGTGGTACCTTGTCATGCTAGTGAGACCCTAAAAGGTTTAGCCGGACAAGGTGCTTGGTTAATCAAACACACGCTCAGGCCTGATCCAGGCTTTCTTCCCATGAAATGGCTTCCCCAAAACTCCTCATTTTTTGCAAGTGAAACGAATCCCCGAAAGGTAAAGGGGGGATGAGGGACCTGGTGTGATTGAGATCATTACCCCGGACGAAACCTTTCGGAGCACAATGGTTCCCATAATGCCGGGACCAACTATGAACCATCCATTCCGGGACATAGACATGATGTTTCTTCACTGGTGAAGGAACATTCTCCGGAGGTCATTTTCCGGCTTTAGCCGTTGCTGATCCAAATAGGCAACTCTCTCAAGAGAGCTGGTTCCATCGTCTATGCCGTAAAAATTATTGTTAGCAGTGAAACATCCAATCGACCAGTAAAGGTTGTTATTCATCATCAACAGGCGTATCAGGTGAAAACTCCCTCAGTTTGCTCCGGTGACGGATCGATTTGAAAAGGTCATCCGTGGCACGTTCCGGGAGGAGATATCCCAAAAAGGCTATGAACATTTTGAGAATCGATTTTGGTGAACATGGGAAAGATTGGGAAGATTGGTTTACAGCAGCAAGAGAAATATAAAAAATTTTACAGGCAGCACGCCCACCAAAGGTCAAGGAAAACCATCCGGCAGCCTGTCTTAAGGGCGGAAGAAGAAAACACCAGATTTCAATATTAATATTTCTGCCCGGATATGCATGGGATTCAGCCATATGACCAGGCCAATTTGGAAAGGACACATTACCTTTGGACTCGTGACAATTCCTGTCATCGTTCATTCAGCAGAAAAACAATTCGATTTACATTTTCGTCTCTTAGATAGTCGAAACCATGCCAGGGTTCGGTATGAACGAGTGAATGAGGAAACCGGGGAAGAAGTTTCATGGCAGGATGTGGTGAAGGGGTTTGAGTATGAAGAGGGGAAATATGTCGTACTCAAGGATGAAGACTTCGAAAAAGTGGCAATTGAAGTCAATAATTCAGTGGAAATTGAAAGTTTCGTTGATGGAAAACAGATAGACTATGTCTATTTCGACAAACCCTATTATCTTGTCCCCGACAAAAAGGGGGAAAAGGGCTATGTTTTGCTACGGGAAGTCCTTCAGCGCACGGGAAAAGTAGGGATTGCGAAAGTGGTCATTCGGACCCGCCAGTATCTTGCGGCCTTGTTGCCCCAATCAAATGTCCTCGTTCTTGAACTTCTTCGGTTTCATCAGGAAATTCGTGGCACAGCCGAACTGGAGGTTCCTGAAGGAAGTGTGAATTCGTATAAAATCTCCCAGAAGGAACTCCTGTTGGCTCAACAACTCGTAGAATCCATGACTACTAAATGGGAGCCGAAAAGATATCATGATGAGTATCGTGACGCCCTGATGAAATGGATTGAAAAAAAATCTAAGAATGCCCGTTCCCGGACATCATCACAATCCGCTACCCGGGACAAAAAATCCGGGACGGGAAAAGTTATCGACATGATGGGATTGTTAAAGAAAAGTGTTCAACAAACTCATTCATCCACCGGAGCCAAAAAACGCAAATCCGCCCACACCCGTAAATCCCGGAAAGCCAGTTAAGAGTATGAGGGCAGCGCCAACCCTCCTGTCTCAATAATTCAACGATGCCTTTCTTAGATAGGCGAGGTGAAACAGCCTTGTCTTACTTTTGGCAGGAAGCGGGGTTTATGACGCTTTTCAGTTTCTCCCCACCAATTCAATGGTTCTTCAATGGTTCAATTGGTAATGCCTGCCACGGGGTCTTGCACTCATGGGATTGAAGGATTACCGGAGTAAACGGCAGTTTGTCAAAACCCCGGAGCCTCGGGGGAGGAAACATCGAGGAAACGGATCCTTATTTGTTGTCCAAGAACATGCCGCGAGTCATCTACATTATGATTTCCGCCTTGAACTCGATGGAGTGCTTAAGAGTTGGGCTGTGCCGAAAGGACCCAGTTTATATCCCTCCCAAAAACGGTTGGCCGTCCATGTTGAAGATCACCCGGTGGAATATGGGTCGTTTGAAGGAAACATTCCCAAAGACGAATATGGGGGAGGGACGGTGTTGTTGTGGGATCGTGGAATCTGGGTGCCCAGGGAAGATCCAAGCCTATCCTATAAGCGGGGACGTTTAAAATTTCATTTGAAGGGAGAAAAGCTGAAGGGGGGATGGAGTTTGGTTCGCATGAGAAGTGGGAAAAATGAAAGAAACTGGTTGCTGATCAAAGAACACGATGCCCATTCTTTCCATAATAGCCAACCCGATATTCTAGAGACATCCCCCTTGAGCGTTGCGACCCAACGATCCTTGGAAGAAATTGCCGAAAACAGTGAGATAAATGGTAAGGGTAACAACCGGTCACGAAGGAGGACCCATACCCGCCCTAAAAAAAATCCACCATCGCGGTCTAATGCACGGGAAAAACCTCTTGGATCACCAAAAATTTCAGACCCTTCAAAACTCCCCTTTGCGTCTTCCTCCTCCCAGCCCACGACATTTCAGCCACAGTTGGCGACCCTGGTCAAAAACCCTCCGGCAGGCGAGGAATGGCTGCACGAGATCAAATTTGATGGATATCGCATGCTCAGTATGGTGAAACCCGGCCATATCCGATTACGTACCAGAAATGGAAAAGATTGGACCAACAAGTTTTCTGTCATTGCGGGTGCGCTGGCTGAATTGCCGGTTCGACAGGCTATTCTGGACGGAGAGATCCTGGTGCTTCGACCCGATGGCACCTCAGATTTTCAAGCCCTTCAAAATGTCCTGAAGGGAGAAGCGTCCGACCCTCTCGTCTATTATGCCTTTGATCTTCCCTATTGCGAGGGGTATAGCCTCTGTCGAACGCCGCTACTCAAGCGCAAGGAACTTCTGCGGGAGCTGATTGCATCCCTTCCTGCCGATGCGGCTACCCACATTCGATACAGTGATCATATACAAGGTCAGGGCCAAGACTCTTTTAACCAAGCCTGTCGCTTGGCGTTGGAAGGGCTCATTTCCAAGCAGGCGATGAGTCCGTATCGCCAAGCCCGTTCAAAGCATTGGGTTAAAGTCAAATGTCAACAACGGCAGGAATTGGTGATTGGAGGGTACACCAACCCTGCCGGCTCGAGGAAATACTTTGGAGCCTTGTTGTTAGGCTATTATGATGAACAGGGCCGTCTGCACTATGCCGGACGCGTGGGGACGGGATTTTCCGATCAGCGATTGGCGCGTATTTATGCTCTCCTCGTTAAACGGCAACAGGCCCGTCCTCCATTTTTTCGATTGCCATTCGACCGTGATCTGAAGAAGGCGCATTGGGTCCGGCCGGAACTTGTGGCCGAAGTGGAATTTTTCGAGTGGACCCGCGAGGGAGTATTACGTCATCCGGCTTTTATCGGGTTGCGGGAGGATAAATCTGCCAAAGAAATCAAAAGGGAGATGCCTATGGCGAACGATGAGGTTCCTTTTCAGCGGGGCCGGACATCCGGGCGGCGGTCATCATCACACCCGCTGGCTTCTCCCGAGGACGCGGAAATGCCGTTGTCTCATCCCGATAAAGTTCTGTATCCGCAGCAAGGGATCACCAAGCGGGATCTGGCGGAATATTACCGGCGTCTGGCCCCATGGGTGTTGCCGCATGTGGCGGGCCGTCCGCTCACGCTGGTGCGGTGTCCGCAAGGACATCAGAAAAAATGTTTTTATCAAAAACATGCTTCAGACTCTCTTTCTGATTCCATCCGGCAGATCCTGATACAGGAAAAAGGCACAAAAGAAAGAAATTCCTATTTAGTGATTGACGATGTGAAAGGGCTGCTCGCCTTCGTGCAAATGGGTGTGTTGGAAATTCACCCCTGGGGGTGCTTGGAAGATCGAATCGACCGCCCCGATCGTTTGGTACTTGATTTGGATCCCGGGCCAGGAGTTTCCTGGGAGCAACTCATCGAAGGGGCGCATATCTTAAAAAATCGTTTATTAGAAGATGGGGTCGAAAGTTTCGTCAAGACATCAGGGGGAAAAGGGTTACATGTAGTAGCCCCATTGGTTCGTCGAACGACATGGGACGACCTGAAAAAATATACTCGAATGTTAGCCATGGAGACGGCTCAGAATCATTCGGCCGGATTTGTGGCAACGATGAGCAAAACAAAACGAAAAGGAAAAATATTTATTGATTATCTTCGGAATGGTTTTGGAGCCACGTCCATTGCGACGTATGGTACGCGGGCATTGTCCGGAGCGCCTGTTTCCACTCCACTGGCGTGGAAAGAACTTTCCTCGATTTCAAGTTCTCAGGCTTTTACATTGGCCACCCTTCCCGCACGACTCAAAAAGATCAAGTCAGACCCTTGGAAAGGATTTTTTGACCTCCGGCAATCTCTCTCCCGTTCGGCACTCACATTTTGACGGGCAAGCAGCCATCCGACGGCCCCGACATCATCACTTGCCGGAATAGTTTATTTTTTCTTTCGAGCGCGGGTTTGTGCGGCCTTCTTGGCGGAGGCGGATTTGGCGGATGCCGGCCGTTTCCCGGCTGCTTTGCCACCTTTTTCACCGCCTTTTTTGGCGGGAGCAGTATTCATCGGCTTGCCTCGACCGGATCCACCCGGTTTTTTCCCTCCCCCGGTCATCTTATTTACCGTCGCCCATGCCCGCCGTTCGGCTTCGTCGTCCGAGACCCCGCGCTTTTCATACCCCTGTTCGATTTTTTCCGCCTGTCGTTTTTGTTTATCGGTATATTTGGATTTGTCTCCTCTGGGCATAGAGGCCTCCTGTTGGCCGGAATGGAGTAAATATGACTTTCTCCTGATGCCGGTGATTCTTCGTTGAAATGAATAGTCTTGGTCATAAATACAAGATGATTACTGAAAAACTATAACTGTGGACTGGCTGCAACCGGAACGCCATACATGGTCCCACCGTCGTGTTGGGGAAGAGGGCGGCCTATGAAGCCGCCCTTTCCCCCGAGTTAACCACGATTGATTACTGGGTGAGTTCTGCGGAGATGACGTGATATTCTTTTTCCTGTGTCACCAACGCCTCGATCGTATCGCCTTTCTTTAAGTCACCGGATTGTTCCGCGGATTGATCCAGGCGAAGACGGATTTCTTTTCCTGAAGGGTCTTGGACATAAAAAATATTTCCGTCAACTTTCAAAATCTCACCACTGATGGTTTTCGTGAATTGGCCGCCCTGGTTAGTTTGTGATTGAGAGGAAGATTGCGACTGCATGGATTTCCCGGCTTTTGGGGCAGAAGAAGGTTGTCCGTCCCTTTGGACGGTTATCACATTGTAGGACTCCTCTCCTTGAGGAATTTTGGCTTGTATTTTATCACCTTCCTTGGGGTGTTTCCCTTGGAAGGCATTCTTGTCAAGGTGGAGGCGAATGGTTTCACCCTGATCATTTTTGATCGTGAGCTCATTGCCTTCTATTTTTTCAACAGTGCCTTTCACCGTCGCCATCTTGTTCTGTTCCTGACTAGCCTCTTGCGATTGTTTCTGCATAGGATCGCCGGCGGCTTGAAGGGAGCCGACAAAACCCAGGGTGAGTGCAAAAGCGGGAGCGGCAAATTTTAAGACATAAGACATGCCTCATTACCTCCTTTTTATTGGTGAATGTTGATGAGTGTGATGTGAGTAACTGTAAATGCTAGACGTGGTATGGGGAACTCTTATAAACCCTTGTCAGCATATCGGGAATCTTGAAGGAAGGGTTGTGTAATCTCAGACATACACATCCTCAGGAGGACGGAGGACGGAAGCGTGAATGGCCGTCGTGCTTTTCCACCGGCGAAAAGTTGAGAACGGGAAAATTTTCATTAAAAGGAAAGAAAAACGCGGAGGAGGGGTACTAAAAGGGGAGGTCTGTCAGTCTTTGAATTATCTGTTCGTGGAAGCTTTTTGGGGGGCGATTTTTCCAAGCGTGTCGGCCGAATAGGCTTCGCGTTGTCCCATGGGCTCTGGTTTACCCTCCGTTGTGTCCATCCGAGTTTGTCGTTCCATTTCAGAATTGATTTCAGCTCCGAGCATGACAATGAATGCGGTCAACCAGAACCACATCAGAAGGATTACCGCCGCCCCGAGAGACCCGTAGGTTTGATTGTAACTGCTGTAATCATTCGCATACAGGGCAAATGCCGACGATCCCACTATCCATAACATTGTGGCAATGCCCGATCCCCAAGAGACCCAGAGCCACTGTGGTTTATTTCGGCAGGGTGCATACCGGTACAATACGGCTAGTCCTCCCATGACGATGATGCCTAAGAGAGGCCAACGTCCAAGGGAAAGAATTGTTTGCATCGTCTGCCCGAATCCTAGATTCTCCAGTACCGACGGTAAGAGAGTAATAGTAAATAACGTCAGTATGACGAAAATTATTCCTCCCAGCGTCAAACCCAGTGCTAGACCGATCACTTTGATGAAACTGCGTTTTTCCTCTTCGTTATAGGCGATGTTCAATGAGGTGATTATTGCGGCCATGCCTTTGGAAGCGCTCCAAATTGAAAAAAGCAACCCCGCGATCGCTCCAAAACTTAAAGCCGATCCCCCGCTGGTGGAAATGGACGTAAGTTGCTCCTGAATCAGTGTTTGAGCTTCCTGGGGGAGAAACGAGCTGAGAGAAGAAAGTTGTTGCTGAATATCCGAGGAATCGGTGAAGAGTCCATATAAGGACACTGTAGCGGCCAATGCGGGAAAAAGAGCGAGAATTGAATAAAAAGCTACTCCTGCGGCCACAATCGAGACATTATCCTGAGAAATCTGATCCTTCACGCGCAAAAGAATGTCCCACCATCCCGACTTTGGAATTTGCCGGGGAACGGAGGCATTCCGGCCTCGTGCTCCGTTTTCGTCTTTTCGTTGGTTGGTTCCCATACGCGGTGGTGTCACTTTGAGGGTTTTCGGTTTTTAATCATTATGGACGAGCCCCGGGGGTTGAGACACACTTCATCGGCTTCGCCTCAAACCACAGCGAGAAATAGAATGGGCACATTTCTTTTTTTGAGTATAAGCGCTTCGACCGAGAGGCGGGTCATCTCATGCCCGCTTTTTCTCTGAGAGAATCTCCGGCCGCCTGTTGGAATTCACCCGCGAACTCTTTCGCTTTAGGAATGATTCCCTGCACGGTTTCCTTGGCCTCCTCGAACAGGCGGTCGCGTGTCTCACCCAGCCATTGATCCTCTTTTTCGGATCGAGGAAGGGAAAGGCCGATGGCCGTTCCAATGGCTAGAGTCATGGCGCCTATGGCCAGAGGATTGTCTTGAAGGAGTCGCTGAAATTCTCCCTTTGCCCGCTCTCCCTGCTCGCGGGCGTGTTCTTTCATTTGGTTGGTTTGTTGATGCGCCTTCGATTTCCATTCACTTAACGATTCCTGAGCCTGATCTGCCAATTGGCTAACCTGCTCGCGTGTTTGTTGGCCGGTTGTCTGAACCTTCGTTTTGAGCGCATCAACCGGGCCGTGGTTGGTATGAGGAAGATGAGCCGCCCGTCCGGATGCGAGTTCCGGTGCATAGTCAGGCCAATCTTCATAGGGATCCAGAGAATAAGAATAACGAAACGGTCGATTATACATTCTCTTTCTCGATTCCTGAGCGTTGAGAAAAATCCACAACAGGCCCAGACCGACCATGGTTGCGGGAATGGGATTATTTGAAATTCTCGCCTCAACTTGTGTTCGCCATCGATCGGCTTTCAACCGGACGTCTTTCTTGACGGACTCCATCCCTTCCCTGGCTGCAGACTTCATCTGTTCCTTAATGCGCTCAGGAGAAAGGCGTTCCTGAATGGTATTAACCGTTTTGCCTATTTCATCTCGTGTGTGTTGAATATTCCCTCGAATCTCCTCGGGACTATCGTTCTGTCCCGTAGAGGGAGAATTTACCTGATGACGTTCGTGGTCCATTGTTTGGTCTCCTTCAGGCTTGCGATCGTGTGTTGAGGAACCGCTTGAATGTGTTTCAGGTGATTGATACCTTTTTGAATTAAGGCATATCCCGTTGCAATGACGAGAAGGCCGACGATAAAGGCTGAAACCCAGGCCGGAATAAACAT
The DNA here is from genome assembly GCA_003523945.1 of Nitrospiraceae bacterium. Lineage (GTDB taxonomy): Bacteria > Nitrospirota > Nitrospiria > Nitrospirales > UBA8639 > Nitrospira_E. The sequence continues at coordinate 28,406 of DOFS01000466.1, forward strand.
GGCTAGGACCAGTGTGACTGCTGCCAAAATGACCAGTAATCCCGCATAGGCAACCGCTCCCCCCATGGCTATGAGGGCAACATCCTTTCCGGCTTCGGAAGCCTTTCGAGTCATTTCAACTTTAAAAAGTTGAATTTCTTGTTGAAATAAAAATTTGACCTCATCCAAAAGATCCCGGAAAAGATCACTAAGGTGTCGTTCTTCCTGAGTAAATGCCATTCTCTCCTCCTTCCTCTTCTAGGGTCATGGCCCCTCTAATCTAGGCTCCGGCACATGACAGAAAAAATTCAAACCGGAGCGGACAGGGAGGAGGCCGTGGGTGACGTCTGCTCCTGCCGGGATGAATATTCACTTACGCGCCGCTCTTTGGAACTTTTAATAAATCGACCTGCAACGAGCCCCATCATGAACGCACCGCCCAGGAACGCCTCCGGATGGCGACGGGCAAATATCTCGGCTTCACTGAGCAATTCGCTCACATCCCTAGAATCGACATAACGAATGAGCCGATCCATTTGGTCGGCAGCCCGCTCCGCATATTGAGCTATTCCATCTTTTTGTTGATCGCGCAGATGTTGACCGGTTTGACGAACCGCCTCTGCAATATTGCTGAGCTCGCCTACCCCTTTTCCTTTTTGTTCCTCTAATGTGGTTTTGACCTTGGTTTGGGCCTGACCGGTCAGTTGAGAGGTTTGAGTCTTAATCTGCTCTCCCACTTGCCCGGCTTTTTCTTGCATGTGTTTTCCAACTTCCTTTGCCTGCTCTTTCATGTCACTGGCAGCCATGTCAGCCTCCTCTCTTTGAAATGATTTTATGAATAAATTCAACCTATTCCCAATTTCCTTTTACTTTCCTATTCACCTGTTTCAGACACCTGCCATTACTTTTATATGGCATCGTTGGAGGATTGGGAACTGGCAACAACCCTTAACATTCAAAATTTTTGACCCAGGGAAATTCCAGGGTCCTAAGGTTTTATGCCATAAGGTGAATTGGGGGAGGATAAAATGGATGTCATTACGTAGTGACCTGCGATGCCGTGCCAGGCTTATTGAAAAGCTCAGGCGTAGGAGATTAATAGCGAAAAATTGCAGCCAACGAGGTCGTTCCGGGCATCGGCTGTTGAGCCAGGCCAAAATCTTGCCGTTTTTAAGGAGTGTGAGCACTGCAGCAAATCCAGTGTTTCTTGTGATTCCGACAATTTCGTACTGTGCGATTTCACTTGTTTTGGGGAATATCGATACGTTTCCATTGTTGAATCCCTTGGGCCACGAAGAGCGTGTCTCTTTTCCCCTGTACGGCTGACAACACCAATTTTTCGCGGTCATTCAAGGCCATATGACCGTTCCCAACATGTCCTCACAGTGGGCTCTGGCCTGTTCAACCGTATTGTCGAAATCCCTTTGGATAACCGCCAGAC
>DOFS01000107.1 GCA_003523945.1 Nitrospiraceae bacterium
CGTATCGGTGGTGGAAGCTTTGGGTCGATTCACCCTGCCGATGTTTTCACCACCACGATTCCGGTGATCATCCCCAATTTTCTGAATGCGGGGCAAAATTACTGGCTGGGAATCATCGTTGATGAGGATAACGATATCAATGAGGTAAATGGTTCGAACAATCGGGCTTATATTCCCATCCGGGTCCAGTGAAAAAGGTGAAGATGCAAGTGAGGGATGCAGGTACAAGAACGCCTGTGGTTTTTGGCTCAAAAATGGAATGAGTCTTGGCCGGATCCCCGGGCCTGGTCAATGGGAGGTCAAGGTAGCGGATGCCGTCAGGATTCATGGAGGAATCTTGCACGGCATCGGCTTTTCAAGAATGTTCACGTCGACTTGTCCAAAGGGATCGTTGTTAATCATGTGCCCGTAGAATCAGGCAGTCTAAAGCAGGATGATAAAAATTAGAGTTCTGGCATAAAAGTCCTGTCAGTCAGTGAGAAAAATCCTGAAAGGGGTATTCTTGAAAAATCCGACGGGATGGGGTTCTCCATTTCTGAATGAAGCTAAGACGTTCGAATGCGGTGGCATCTCCGTGGAGGGCACAGTCCACCTTCCCGTCTTCGTGCACTCTCCACACATAATCGCTTTCTCGAAGTAGAAACATTCCCTCCTCACGTGATCGACCGATTGTCATGGTGGCGTTCACCTCTTGCCTCTCCTTTTGGACATTGAGGCGTTGCTGCTCACAGAATTTGTTAACACGTTGGTGCATTCCGAACAACGGACTTCTTCGTTCGTAAAAAATCACCAGCTGGATAAAATGTTCTCATCGAACGCAAAACAAATATCCTGCAGCATAAAATCTATAGGTATAGGTGGGCAATAATTCACTTCAATTAACTGTATCAATCGCGAGCATGAAAGTTGTTAAGGAAGGCATGATATGGAGGTCTTCCCCAATTTAGAGTTCATGCCTAGGGTCGCCATAACCAAAACAAAGAAACCAGTCCCAACAGACTTACACAGCTGATGATGATGAGTAAAATACCTTCCATGGTGTTGCCTCTCTTTTTATTCAGTCGTCTGTCATCTGTTCCTGGTTCACAATAAAAGCAACCTTGATGCCGTCGGTCGTTTTTGGCTTCTATACAACCAGGAATGCAAGCTAAATAACTAATTGTAAAGGGGAAAAACAAAGAGGAGAAAATCGTATATTCTAGGAACCTTTGTCCTGTGTGATGTGGGGAAGTACCAGAAGGGGTACATGCCGTAAACATAGGTGGCAGGTAAAAATATATTGACTGGTCCTAATGCAATGATGAGGAAGGGAGCATTGTGCCGGTCCGACATTGAACGAAAATATGTGAAGAATTTGCTGTATAGCAATAGCGTGGTTTTTCTAAATGTCCATCTGCAGAATTTCCGAAATTCAGGATTTGGAATTACGGATTTTAGAATATCGAGTTTGTTGTTGGACGGGGAAACAATTTTGTCTGGGAAAGAAACGCCCCACCATCAACAAATAGACTTGATCGAACAAAATCCTTTAATCCTCCCGGTAAGTCCTGACCCGCCGGTCAAGTCGAACTGCGAGCGCTAGACCATACTTCTTTCAACGGTCTGAAAATATAAAATCCCTTTTGTTTAATTAGCGTTGGTCGTCCTATAGGTCATTCAGTGATTTCGTAGGGCGAGGCCGCGATCTCGGATTACTCCAAAAGCCAGCTATCACCTTTAAATACAACCTAAATTCCTCTCTCTAGGGCAGGAAACAATCCTATAGGACTTCACACCAAACAATGCATGGCCAGGGAGAGTCTCTTCATGTCTGCACCTGTAAGCTATAAAAGTAGAATTTCAATGCTCTACTTTCGGGAACTTAAAAAGGTAGGGCAAACCGAGGCAAGGGGATTTTCTTTGGAATATGGATGTGACCGGGGAATTCTTGGAAGCCGGTCTTTAATCCCAATATGGCTGTCAGGTAATTACGTTCTTTTTCCGGAGCAGACCAGTAAGGGCAATGCGGTCAATTGATGTTCTGCGTTGTTTGGGGTAAACGAAATTGTTTCAGGACTCCAGAGAAATATTGTCTGGGATGTGGTGGATTCTTACGATGGGGGTGAACCGAATGCTATTCGGGTTGAAGGTTTAAAATTTATTATCAGAAAACCAGTCCATGGGGGTGGTGGCTGGATACACGAGTCACGAAGGGAATTGGGAAAGTACTTATTTTTTTAGATTTTTCTCTTCTGTGGGCGGCTCGGTTGATTTCGGAATTGAGATCGTTGACCCTCGACGGGATTGTAACTTTTCTTCCGGAATGGGTATTCGCGGTTCCCATTCCTCGACCAATCCTGCCGTTCCTCGTTGGCCCCATGTGGACAGATTGATGGTGGAATTTTTTCTTAGACGGGTGACCATGCGTACTTTCTCCATGTTGTGAAAGGTGAATAGGATAAATAGTCGTTTGGTAAATGACTCTGTCTGTGTGATTTTCCCTTCAAAATGTATCTAAAATAGGATGTTTTTAGAGAAAAAACACCATTTTAAATTAAACAGCAATTTATATGCCAGACAATTCAGGATTTTATGTATCCTTAGACCTCATGTGGGATATGAGTACCATCAAAAGAATGTAAGTTGGGGCTGAATAGGAGGAGTGCGTAAAGGATGGAAAAGGAGCCTCGTTACTCTGGACCGTTTCGCAAAAAACCAGCTAGTTTATTCAGAATCTTTCCCGGGGAAATGGGCTTTGGCCAAAATTCAGAGGCACCAGCCCTCAAGGCAAGCTCGCTGTTTGTGCTATCGGATTGTGTGCTCATGAGGATAATCGGAGTTCTTTGGAAACTCTTCTGTGCGCGAAGTTGTTCACAGACTTGGAATCCATCAAGGCCGGGCATTTTCACATCCATAAATATCAAGTCGGGTTGAACGCGTTTCGCCTGTTCGAGGCCGCTCTCGCCATCCTCTGCACACACAATCTGATAGCCAATTCGTTCTAAAATATCCCCGAGAATCATCAAATTATCGGGGGAATCATCAATGAGAAGTATGGTGACGGAAACGGTGCCGGATACCTGTTCTAATGTCTGTGGTGAAGATATTGTTATGTTCATCATGCCTCCCTCCAATCTTTGACGTATTGCCTCATCTACTTTTGTTACCCATGTAATAAGCAAGGATAGTGCTATGTTGATTTTGTTGTATAACTATTTGAAATATAACTATTTTTATAGAATTTTTCTTGTTGGAACGGGTATTGTGAGGTGTTCCATGAGACAAATAGGATGGGACAGCTAATGGGTTTGAGACAAAGCAAATTTGGGACGTCCAGGAGAAAACCATTCACAAATGGGTGATATCCGTCTGTTCCTGGTGGTCACTGGGGCATTTGATACGGAGATATCATAGGCCGATATCAGAGACCACGAGTGGGGTGGGCTTTACCAAAAAATGATATTTGATGAGGGTTGTCTGAACGTTCATGGTAGTCTACCTGAAATCTCTTTATCATAATTGGTTAATCGAAATTGACATGGAAAAGCTGGAAAATACAAGAAATCAAAAAAATCAATTGGTAAGTATTGTCATTCCCGTATACAACGAGCGGAAAACAATTGAGACGATTGTATGCCGTGTGCAAAATGTGAAAATTTCAAAAGAACTGATCATTGTGGATGATGGATCCACAGATGGAACTCGCGAATGGCTCATCGAGCAGTTCGGTCAGGGGACTTCGGACGAAGAAGCAAGCCAGAAAGAATTGGGTGAATCTGGTGCTGATAGTTCTGGTGTCCGAGTGCTGACTCACCAACGCAATCAAGGGAAGGGCGCGGCCTTGAAAACGGGATTTCTGTGTGCCAAGGGGAGCATTGTCCTCGTGCAGGACGCGGATTTGGAATATAGTCCTGATGATTATCATCGGCTGTTGGAGCCAGTGATGACCGGTCGGGCTGATGTCGTCTATGGGTCCAGATTTTTGGGGGCACGGAAAGGGAATTGGTTACTCGTCTCATATCTGGGTAACAAGATTTTTACTGCGTTAACCAATGCTGCGACGGGTTTATCCTTGACGGATGTATGGACCGGGTACAAAGTGTTTAAACGGGAAGTCTTAACAGATATCTCCCTCGAAGAATCAGGGTTTGATTTGGAATTAGAACTCACACTGAAAGTGGCTCAAAAGAATTGGCGCCTGACAGAGGTGCCGATTTCTTATTTACCCAGAAGTAAAGCGGAGGGGAAAAAAATTGGTTGGAGAGATGGGCTTCAGTCCATCAAAACTCTGTATCGGTATTCCCAACCCTCATAACTCGTCTGGTTGCTTTTCTGGTTAACCACACATTCCGCCTTCATAAGTATTTTAAGAAGAGCCCCCACAGTCTTATCTGGCTAAGCCTTCGGAAATAAGGTGATCCAACATTAGAGAAATCATTCACGCATTCCCGCGTGATGAGGAAGCCCAGGCATAGAACATTTGGCTACCTTGAAGGCCAAACCCTCTGCCCCTGTCATATTTCATTTCTCAAAGGCCATCCTGGTGGATGGTCCAAGGGATGTTTAGGTGCTGGTCAAATCCGGTCAGTGTTGGAAATGATGCTGAAGGGCTTTGCCCCAGTAGGAATCCGGTTGAGCCTGCCATGCCTGCTCGTGCAGCC
>DOFS01000303.1 GCA_003523945.1 Nitrospiraceae bacterium
GAAAAACTATGATAGTGAGGGACTTTTTGATACGAGGATCTGAGATACGACGGGAAAGCGGTTCTACGAAGAAGAGCTGGGCGCTTAAGGAAAACAATCCTTACTGGTCCAACGCTAACTGGACCATAGAAAGGAATTGGCTGAAATTACAAGGTTTATCCAAAATAGCAAAGACTCCTGCCTGACGCGCACGCTGTTTGTCATGTTCTTTGAGATGGCCACTAAGCAAGATAACGGGAGTTTTGATGGGATCTTTCTCTTGCAGTTTGATCTGGTCAATAAAATCCAGTCCTGTCATAACAGGCATTTGATTGTCGGAGATTATCAGATCAGCCTGGTGGGTTGAGAGCCAAGCGATGGCTTCTGATCCATTGCCTGCCTCGATACATTCTAATTGCTGGGATTCCAGAACCAGGCGAAGTGCTTCTCGAGCGTTGAGGTCATCATCTACCAGAAGAACTTTTTTCATGTTCTTGTTCGCTTGTTTAATCCGTTCCTAAATTTTAGAACACTTTCACTCAATCTAAGCGGGTTATTCACTAGATTGTCTACTCCTCAAAGGAACTAGCTGTTTTCCATTTTAACGAAATTTCCGGAGTGTATCCTCCCCAGGATTACTATAACTTTACCGTTTGGAACTTTCGTTATTGGGAAGAGATGGGTATTGGCGTATAACCCTTTGCCTCCAAACATCCCTCTAGGGAATAAATTTCTTTGGTTCTTTGAGAGGTGCCTGTGGAGAGCAAGGCTTCTTGGCAATCAGCTTTATCACGGTTAAAGGTTCCCTGAGAGGTGCCTGGCTTGTACCACTTCACTGGGTCCGAAGTACAACTCACGCTTATGAGAATAGCCATAATGTAAAGAATCACATCTATTTTAATTTTCTTCATTGTTTGTCTCCTGCAAAGAGAAAGAAGCCGAATTGTAATGGCTTTAATCTGAGTATTCAATCTGGCCATTGATCATAGAAAAATCCTGATCAAGTCAAATATTGGGCGGATTCCAGAATGAAATTGAGGAGGAGACTCCCTTCTAAGTGTGCGGAGGCTACGTTTCCTGGCCAATCTGGCTAAGAGCCCAGGAGGCCCAAAAATGCACATTGGGAGTTGGGTCTGTTTCCATGGCCTGTTTTAAGGCAGGAACATCCGCACTGGTGCCCAATTTCCCTAAACGAAACGCGGCTTCTGATCGCACGCCCTCGCTTGTATCTTGTAAAAGATGCGTGCGCAAAACTGGAAGCCCGCGGCTATCACCTAATTCCCCGAGCCCTGCAATGGCGGCTTGACGCGTCAGGGAATCCGGACTTTCCAGAGCTTGGAGGTACAAGGAAAAAGAAAACGAAAATTCAAAGTGGGAAAGGGTTTGGATAATGGCTCTTTGGGTGTCAATGGAGGAAATGGCGTAGGCTTCTGCTAATACTTGCAATAATTCTTTCTGGACAGCAATCCGCCCCAAGGCTAATACCACGGCTTGTTGGACCGAATCAGACTGGTCTGTGAGGCGTTGAACCAGGGTGACTTGGGACTGCTCTGATAAAGAGTCGGCCATCGTCCCCAAGGCCCAGGCACTCGATTGTCGAACCTGGTCATCTGGATCTGACAACGAAAGAACAAGGGCTGGTATGCTCTGGGGATCACCAATTTTCCCGAGAGATAAGGCCGCAGTCCGTCTGGTATCCGGCTGAGCATCTGCGAGGAGGGGAATAAGTCGTTCAGTGACCGTTTGGGCCGGTTCAGGTGGGGATTCATTTACACAGCCAATGAGTCCAAATAAATAAACAGCTCCGAAAACGGTGGCAGAAATGGTAGGGAAGGGTAACAAGAAACGGTAAGGCAGATCAGGAAGGTTCTTTGGGTGTCAGTGGTTGTTTGGCAACCTCCATGGAGTCCTGCATCTCTTTTTCGGCAGACTCCAACTCGGCCTGAATAGTGCGCATCTGTGGATCGATCGAATTTTTGACGTCCGCCGCGGCATCCCGGAAAGTTCTGACGGCACTTCCAAGACCCTCTCCCAAGGATTGCATGTCTTTTGGAGCTAGCCCAGATTGCGGGGAAGCCTGGGCTTTCATGGCAGCTTGTTGCGCTTGGACGCGTGCCACGGCCTGTTTATTTACGACCGCCGCGGGTCGCTTCAACACGGGTCTCGTCTGTGAGCCCGCTGGCAGAGCAGGATATTGCCTCGAGGCCATGGGGGGGGGTTGAGCTTGACGGTCCTCCATGGACAAGGGTGCAGTGGCAGAAGGATTTGTCGTGTTTTGAGGAGCGTTTGCTGCTCCGGCAGATGAACCTGATGGCTGAACTACCTGAGGTCCCGCTCCCTGGTAGAGGAGCGCCGCCGTGGTCCCCGGTGTTTGTTCCGGACCAGGCTGAAATGGTTTATTTGTTGGAGCCCCTGCTGTGGTGACCGGTGGGGATTGAGTTTGGGATGATTCAGAGTTTACGCTATTGCCTGCACTGGCAGTAGACTGAGAATCTACTGGGTCCGCAGTCTGAGGAATGTCGGCAACCTCTTTTTTAAAGCCTTTTAAGGCTTTTCCCACGCCCTCTCCGATTTGCGGGAGCCGGCCTGCCCCGAAAATAATGAGAATGATCACCAAAATGATGATGAGTTCAGTGAACCCCATGGTTCCAAACATAAGAAAACCCTTTCGCTTCAGTTCACTCCAATACTTGAAGGCTATAAAGACTCTATCTTTCAAGATTGACGAGTGTCAACCTAAATGCGGTAGGCTTGGAACGCAAGTGCCAAGCTCTGTTTGCTGATTCTTCATTGTGGTGCTAGGCCATTAGGAAGCGAGTAGACCCCAAATGTCTTTACTCTCACCGCCGCAAATTCCTCTTTTTCGAATCACGCTCTTTTATGGTCCTGAGGCCGTTGAAGGTGCCTCAGATTCAGTACACTGTGTGTTTAATGTCAAAAAACGCAGCTGGAAGGGGGGAGTGCAAGTTGAGGTGGTGATGAAAAAGGAACAAATAACAAGGCTGGAGAGAGTCCTCCAGCATCCGTCGTGGCTGGAAGTCGTCCTGAGAGGTGTCCCAATTGAAGACCGTGAAGAGTATCGAGAAAAAAGTCATGATTTGCTGGTACAATTGATTTGTTTCCACAAGCTTCATGCCTTTATTCATCAGGGAATCCGACAGGAGAATATCCAAGTTTCTGGAGACGCTCTTATTTCTGAGACCGAAGAAGTGGTTCAACGGGAGGCGGAGGAAATCAAGCGGCAAATTTATGTCGAGCTAGATCTTGTTGAAACGGAAAGGGGCTCCCAGTCATTATGAAGGTATAGAATTTGCTATATTTTTGTTTGGTATTTAAAAAAATAGAAGACTGAGGAATCTATCAGGTTTAGAATAACGACGAGAAGGTTTGCATAAAAAAATTAACAGGGAGGAATGTTCTTTATGCGGCAATCCATGGGTTTTTTTAGAGGGGTGCTTAAACAATTAACAGGGATATGCGTGTTGTTGACTTTTTCTCTCGTTGTTGGCCTTGGGGCCTCCGGCGTAAGTCTGGCTGCAGAACAGGAATTATCGAGCCCAAGCAATGAGGCGGCCCTTGGGATTGGCAGTGCCTTGCTGACGGTGGTCTATTTCCCGGCAAAGTTGGTCTATGCCATCCTGGGTGGGATTGTGGGAACCTTTACTTATGGATTGACAGGTGGTGACCTGGAAACGGCAAAAGCGGTATGGGAACCGAGCTTCTACGGCACATATGTCATCACCCCTGACCATCTGAAGGGAAATGAACCTGTTCGATTCATTGGGATCTCTGCATACGAGGACTCAGCGCTTTAGACCGAAAGATAAAAACACCCGCCTGATTTGAATCGACTGGCATGGTCAACCCTATCATTGGAATCACACCTGATTTTAACCCTGGAAACCGTAAGGACATGGGTGGAAAAGAGCCCACCTACTTTTTACGGGCCAGGTACCTCCAGGCAATCCAGGACGTCGGGGGAGTGCCCCTAGTGCTTCCCCTGGTTCGTGGACTGGCCAAACAGAAATATCTTTTACAACGGCTGGATGGGCTACTGGTGACCGGGAGCGGATCGGATTTAGCCCCTGAATTGTACGGTGAGAAGCAGCAGTATCCCTTTCAGCGGATGAGCGAAGAGCGTGCACAACTTGAGCTTGGCCTGTCCAAGTTGGCCTTTCGCCAGGGTTTGCCGACTCTAGGAATCTGTGGAGGAATGCAATCCATGAACGTGGCTTTGGGAGGAACATTGCTGCAGGATATTTCCTCTCAATTGTCTACGAAAATTCAACATCGGCCCACCAAATCGGCAACTAAAACCACCCATCTGATTTACATTGAACCCAACAGCATACTTCAGCGCATCGCTAAGCGGTTAAGAATTGCGGTCAACAGTTCCCACCATCAATCTATCAAATCTGTTCCGTCGTCATTTCAAGTCACTGCGGTTGCTCCAGATGGAGTTATTGAAGCGATTGAAGCTTCTCATCATCCATTCTGGCTCGGCGTTCAATGGCATCCGGAGTTTTTATACCGGCAGGACGCGATTCAGAAACGTCTATTTACCTCGTTGATACAAGCCGCTAGACAGTTTGCCGCCAGACGAACATAGCCTGTTTCCTGCTAATTTTGGCCTGGTTCGCACCGGATCACTACAAAAGAGAATACCAACAAGTAGGTGCAAGAGGCTGATATTTCTTATGGGGCGGCGTCTTCAGCCTTGCGGGCTGGTTGGAGTGGATCTGACGTTACCGGTGATTCAGGGGAAGAAATTTTGGCTTCTGGGGCGCCCTCTGTCTTTCCTGGAGGAGGTGTGGCAGGTTTGGGAGGCGGGACGGGTTTAGGCTTTTCGGGCTTGATGCCTCCTTCCCAGTGGGGACCGGTATACATATCGTCGGCCAAGTCGTTTTTTTTCCATTTGGCCTCGAAATCTGCGGCGGCTTTATTGGGAGTATCTCCAATTCCAACTGTTTGATTCCAGGGGTAGATGCGAGGAGAAATGTGGCAGCGGGACTCATCCTGGCGCATGTATAACGCAATCGGATTTCCTCTATAGGGGCCCAGAATAATATGGACCGTGCCAACTAATTCAGGAAGAGACTCCATGATAACCAACACAAGAGATTGTCGTCCAAAAAAGAGGCTATACTGCCACAGCCCCCGGCGGTATGCAATATGAACCGAAGAAGTTCATCGGGTATTTATGACAAAAATCGTTCGTAAGAGGAGTGGAATGAAAAACGGAATATATTTGGAAGCTGGAAGGGCTATTTGCTGTAAATAGGGTTTTCTTGGGCCTCAGATTTACGGTGAAGGTATAACGCAAACATGAGGACTAAAATCACCACGACGTGCAAGGACATATCCATAATGTAATGCTGAAACATTTCCTCAGGGACGGAGTCCTGGTGAGAGAATTCGGCGCCAGCGGTGAGAATTCTTCTGACAGAGGCGATGATCCCTACATGTAGAAAGGGTTGGAGTCGAATACGGTCTGATTGCAAAAAGCCTAATACCGTGCGAAACAGCTCCAAAAGAATAATCACGAACAACAGGTCATTCAGTAGCGTGATCGTAGCTGGCAAAAAATCGGTCTGGACCGTTTGAACATATGCTACCCAGCTATAGACAAAGACCAGCATGCCCACAAGAAGAAAACTCAAGCAGGCGGTGATGTAGCCCCACCGGTCGAGGAACTGCATCCATCCGACCCATTGTTTTATCGATTCTGGTGTCCACCCTAACATGTCGAATGTGTCCTCTTATGCGGTTCCTTGATGTGGTGTGTTGGGGTTTGGGTCTTCCTCAGAGCGCATCTGGCCAAACTCTAAACTCTGAATCGCTCCCGACCCAAACGAATGGCCACAACAGATGACTTCCTGAAAACCCGCACCGCCCGCCATCACCATTAGGCGAAGTCCACAGGAATCAGTCGCCACTATTTTCTCATCGAGTGGCATGCCGATTGCTAGAGCTCCTGCTCGGCGGCCGCGCTCTTGATTAAACGAGGGAACCACGTCTTCCAGGGTGAGGTCATGGCCGCAACAGCGAATTTTTTCAAACCCTTCGCCTCCGCTCATCACTTTGAGTACCAGCCCACAGGAATCAGGATACCGTTTGCGTTCGTCGATAATGTCCCCTTTTTTCAATGCCATGCTCTGCTCCTTGGTTCCCGGAAATGAATCATGAAATTCTGCCATCAGTACTTAGTTATAGATGAGTGGATGTGCCGGTATGTACAGCAAGGTTCGTAGCTAAACAAATCTTTGTAGGAAATGTCCAGAATTGGGCCAGGGCCGTCCTGTAGCAGTTGACCCGGCGAAGAATCCCATGGACCAAGGCATCTATAATGTGCCCCAGGATGGAGCCGACTCGCCCCACCGCCAAATTGAGCCTGTCTGGTAATCGCCTTCCTCCGACTGGGCGATCAAGTCGAGGCGGGAAGCTTGCCCTGGATCCGGGCCAACACTTGGCGATGGGCAGAAATGCCCACGGTATCGGGGATTGAGGGGATGTCGATGGGGTGATAGGGAAAGGCAAATTGCTGTTTCACTGAGGCAATGCGAGCCAAGCTTGCCTTAATGCTGGCCGGCTCTAATTCACGGGATAGAATGGCACGACGAACGGCTTCAATGGCCTGGGTTTCCAGTTCCAGCGTTTTGCACACTAACAACATATCCACTCCGGCTTGCAACGAGCGCACAGCGGCCTCGCCTATTGCCGAATGGTTCACAATTGCTCCCATCTCTAAGTCGTCGCTCAAGATGACGCCGGAAAATCCCATCTGTTGCCGAAGGATATCTGTCAATATCATGGAAGAGAGGGTTGCGGGATTTGTGGGGTCCAAGGCGGGATAATGGACGTGGGCCGTCATGATGGCCCGTAGGCCATGATCAATGGCGTATTGAAAAGGCTTGAGCTCCGCGCTTTCCAGTCGCTCGCGGGTGGCGTGAACCACGGGGAGTTCCACATGAGAATCGGTACAGGTATCACCATGTCCGGGAAAATGTTTTCCGCAGGCCAACACACTATGGTCGTGCAGGCCCGCGAGTGTGGCCGCTCCCATATGGCACACCTGTTCCGGTTTCGTCCCAAACGCGCGATCCCCGATAATAGGATTGGAGGGATTCGTATGAATATCAAGAACGGGGGCCATATTCATATTGATTCCCACCGCGCGTAATTCCTTAGCTGTCACGGCTGCTGCTTGGTAGGCCAATTCAGTGGAACCCGGCTGCGCGACAGTTGCCGCAGGAGGAAAGATGGTAAAGCCGGAAGGCAAGCGGGTGACGCGCCCGCCTTCTTGATCGATGCCGATCAGCAGTGGAGTGTCTCCGGCCAGTGCTTGGAGGTCGTTCGTGAGGTGGGCAATTTGGGTAGCGTCAACCAAATTGCGGGAAAAGAGAATAATCCCACCTGGTCGGTATTCCTGAATCCAGGCTCGAAGGTCCGGAGTGACCTCCGTTCCTTCGAACCCGATCATGCAGAGTTGCCCAACAAGTTCGGAGGCAGTCATTGCGCCTGTCGTCGCTTAGCGGTTGGCATGATTCAACAAATATTGAATGAGCAGCCGTGTCCCGATACCTGTCGGACCTTTAGGAATATACGGCCGTTCTGTTGTACCCCAATCAGTGCTGGCAATGTCTAAATGGACCCAGGGATGTTCTCCAACGAATTTTGATAAAAACATCGCCGCCGTAATCATTCCGCCTCCGCGCCCACCGATATTCCGCATGTCCGCCACGTCACTTTTTAGCTGTTCAAAATATTCATCCCACAGGGGCATTTCCCATACCCGTTCCCCGGCATGATTGCCGGCCTTTTTGATGTCGGCTTTCAGGGGGTCGTCATTACCCAGCATGCCAATCGCGAACTGTCCCAACGCGACGGCAGCCGCACCGGTCAGTGTGGCGATGTCAATTACGCAGGCGGGTTTGAACCGAGAGGCATAGGCCAAGCCGTCAGCAAGAATCAAACGACCTTCCGCATCGGTATTTTGGACTTCCACTGTTTTTCCGGAGAGCATGGTAAGAATATCGCCGGGTTTAGTTGCCCGTCCTCCCGGCATGTTTTCCGTCACAGGCAAGAGGCCGATCGCATTGACCGGAAGCTTGAGCCGGGAGGCGGCTCGAATCGTCGCTAACACTTCGGCTCCACCGGTCATGTCGGCCTTCATCTGTTCCATGTTTTCCGATGGTTTTAAGGAGATGCCACCGCTATCAAATGTTACCGTTTTGCCGACAAAAACAATGGGTTTATGTGTGCGAGGGCCCCCCATATATTCCAGAATGATGAATTGAGGCGGTTCGATGCTGCCTCGAGAGACCCCCAATAATCCGCCCATGCCGAGTTTTTCCTGCTGTTTGCGGTCCAAGACTTTGAGCCGGACTTTAGCCTCCCTGGCGATTTTTTTGGCTTCGGTGACGACCCGGGAAGGCGTCATCACATTAGCGGGGTGGTTGCACAAATCCCGGACGAAACAGGTCGCTTCCCCAAGAATCTGGCCACGTTTGGCGCCATCTTTGGCCTCATTCAGGTGCGTGTTGGAGGTGGTGAGTAGGGTGCAGGTTTGCAAGGAGTGGTTGTCGTCCGTGCGGTCCGTGCGGTACTCATTAAACCGATATTCCCCAAGAACTACCCCTTCCACCATGGCTTGAGCCACGTCATCCATAGGGCCGGTGCCCTTGGGCGCCTCAGGCATCACGCAAACAATCCCTTTGGCTTTGGCGGTACGAGCGCGCTTGGCAGCGGTCCCCATCGCTTGACGAATTCGTTCCAAGGTCACCGTCTCCCGTGTTCCAAGGCCGACAAGAAGCACGCGTTTGGCGGGCAATTTCCCATCGATATGCAGTAAGGCAGTGTTATTCGGCTTGCCGGAAAATTCTCCACTTTTGCGCAGGGCGCTCAATTGGCCACCGAGTTTCTGATCGACCGGCCGGACGGCTTTGCTCCAGGTTTTGTCTTGTTCATATTCCAAACACACCAACACATCCGTTGTCGTAGCGGTGGCTTCACCACTCTTCACAAGAATATTCATACGCCTCCTCAATAAATAAATCGCCCCTAATGTAAACAAATCCCCTTGCCGTGGCGTTGTTACACGCCCCGAGTTTGGGGATCCCAGATCACTTTATGCAATTGGAGTTGAAAACGAACAGGCAGTCGATCTTCCAGAATCCATTCAGCCAAGGATTGAAGATGGAGGACTCCAAAGACCGGACTCATATGGACGGGACAGCGGTCTCCCAATGAATACCGCTTCACGATATCGCGCGCCCACTCGTAATCGATCCGGTCCTTCAAAACAAACTTCACTTCGTC
>DOFS01000477.1 GCA_003523945.1 Nitrospiraceae bacterium
CCCTGGATTGGCAAAGGCCATAGATAGGGCGAAGGTGCTAGCACCCACCGTTCCAAGAAAAATTCCAATCCCTTTCATAAGACCGCTCCTTTGTTGGTTATGACCGGTTAACAATAGAAAATGGTCGGGATATATGCATGCCGAATAGTAGTCATAATGGAAGACGAGATCTTATTCAGATTGGACGGTCGTGTCAAGCTTGGGCATTCAAAATGCCTGAAAATTCTTACTGTAGTCGCTTCGTGGTGCTTCCTCTCGATCAATTAACTGGGCGACGAGGCCGATAGGGAGTCCTTGGCCGGGGAGCTGGCATGAGAATGGTGACGGTTGTTCCCTTTTCTGGCTCACTCGCGATACTGATCTGCCCCTGATGCTCCTCAACAACTTTTTTCACGGTCGCCAAACCCAACCCGGTCCCTGATCGCTTTGTGGTGAAATAGGGTTCAAACACTTTATCCACAAATTCGGCCGGAATGGGAACCCCATCGTTGGCAATAGTTATCTGAAGTTCCGGCTTTCGAGCCCTGGTGAGCATGACTTCCACACGCAAATGCCCTCCAGGAGACATGGCCTCGATAGCATTTTTAAAAATACACAGAAATACATGTTGCATTTTCACTTCATCCCACCGGACTTGTGCCAACCGAGCCGGCACCTTCTTGATGACCTCAATGCGATTCACACGAATGTCCGTCGAGACCAACGAAAAGGCCTTATCTAATAAATCCTGAACCCGGCACATCTTTCGATCAAGTTCTAACGGTTTGGCAAAGTCCAGAATTTCATTTAATACTGTTTCGATACGAATCATATCCCGCATGGCATTTTCGACGCGGGTTTGCGAATCGAAATCGAGATCGGCGTCGGTCGTAATTTCTTCTAGCTGCGCCCTGATAAATCCAATGGGTTCACGGATTTCTGTGGCCAGGAACGAGCTCACTTCATGCAGTGCAGCACGTCGCTCTTCTTTACGCACATCCCCCCCTTCCGGGGGAGCTGAAACTACCTGCCCCTTAAGAACAGGTTGTTCCGTTTGAGGTGGAGGGGCATCCATGACGGAGAGGTGACACGACGGGTCTTCAAATAATTCCACCAATTTGGTCGTGACGGCCTCGAGGCTTTTGGAATCGCTCCCAATTTGATCAAAATTATTAGGATTTTTTGACGCTAACGTGATCGTTCCTGCCACTCGCCCCCTGACATAAAATGGCACCACAATAGTCGACGCGAATCGATCGCGATAGAGCTGTTTATAGTCGTGGAAACGCCCCTGCGTAGAGGCCAAATTATTGTCACAGCGGGGCTTTCGATGACGAACAGACCATCCGGAAGCCGAATCATCTAAAGAGAGAAGCTGTCCTGGGCTCACATCCCGTTTCTGAGTTCCAAACACACCTAACACTTCTAATGTCGCAGCAAGAGGGTCATAAATGCTGACCCAGCCCCGATCAAAAGACAATTCCCCCTCCACTTCTGTCAAAATACTCCCTATCCGCTCTTGAACATCCGCATTCGAATAGGTTCGAGCCGCGGGGGTATGTCCCTCTTCCCCAGCCACTGCCACCGACAAAGATTCATGCGCCACTAATGGCTTGCTCAAGATGAGCGATGAGCCAAAGAGTCCCGCTTTTTTTAATTCTGTAGAAATATGGGTGACATTAGATAAGAGCGTCGATTTTTCTCGTTTGGTCAGGGCCGCATTTTCTCGTCTGGCTAGCACCAGCGCCCCATACACTCGCCCGCCAAATTTTAACGGAAGGACCAACGCGGTCTTGCTCCCCGGAGTCACCATGCGAATTCGAAGGACGCTTTCAAGCTCCCCGCCGGCCCCATTACGGACAGCGACACTTTTCAAATCCTCCATTGATAGCGCACGGAGAATCGCACGGATTTCTCTCGGAGAAAATCCTCGGGAGACCTGCTCGACTAAAGGACCGCCATCATGCGTCATAATCGCAACCAAGACCGCTTCCATTCCGACCTCATTGACCACGGAAGTCAGAATCTTTTGAAGGGTACTTTGTTGTCTGGTGGCTAGTGTAGATTCAGCAAGACGATTGGCCATGCATAGGTTTCCTCTCAGAATTTTTGTGCACAGTGAGTGTCGGTTGTGTTTAAGGGATAAAGAGGAGTGGTGGTTTCCCAGTACCTCAATATATTCGTGGATCTCTCCTCAACCCCAGGAAGAACCATACAAGGAGTTTTTCCGTTAATTAATATGGCGAATTTTTCGACCGGATGAAGGATGAGTGACAATTTCAATTCGGCCTTGCTCAGAAATCCAAAGATTTAAGACTCCACTCACCAAACTGATGAGGAGCGCGCCGCCTACCGCCGACCAAAATCCGGCGACGATAAATCCTTTGACCATGATTGATACCAGATAGAGGAGGAAGCCGTTAATGAGAACCATGAAAAGCCCTAACGTCACGAGAATAAATGGGGCGGAAAGCAGATAGAGAATGGGACGGATAATGGCATTGAGAAATGCAAGAATGACCACTGCTGCAATCCCCGGAGCGACCCCTGTTATTTCAATGCCAGGGATTATTTGGCTTGCCAACCACACCGCAAACCCCGTAATCCCACATCGAATAAAAAACCCCTTCATCCCTCCATCATACCGACCCTGTGGTCATGGCCTCAAGCACAACCCGCATCGGCTTAAAGACCTCTTTTGGGCATCGCTGTCCTCCCTAAGGTCCGCCAATTCTTTGATAGGACCACCCACGCCACAATGTAGAGAGAAGAACTGCGGTGAGCGGAAAGAAGATGAAGCACCCCACTATACCCATCAGCATTTCACCAATCCAAAAAGTGACGGTCAAGTTAAAAGCCAAAACACCGTAATAGAGGCCAATACCCAGGAGCAACTCCCATTTCACCACTTCCCGCGGAATGGGGTGTGACGCATAAGGGCCTCGTTCCAACCATCGGTAACCCAAGAGCGATAGAAATCCGACTACAGCCCATCCGGCAAAATTTGCGAGGGGAATACCAAAATACACGGCCTCCTGTGGATAGCCGTAAATTTTCCCTAAAAACCATCGGTCCCCTTGCAGAGCCACTGGATCAATTACAACATCTGAAAAGGTGAAGAATACCACGGTTAAGCCCACAACAGGCCATGAAGTCCGTAGCCCCTGATCGAATCGCCATCCATGTCGTCCGGCCTGCTTGGTAGGAGGCAACACGAACACCAGAGCCAGACAATAGCTCGCAAATAATAAAAACGAGAAGGAGAGAGAATCCATGAAGGGGATATTCGAAAGGTACAGCTCTTGATCTTGAGTAGACCCGGTATAAAAATACTCGCCAAAGGGGATCCCGATCCTGGTTGAGGCATATTCACAGATAAACGCCGTCCCCCACGTGAGACCAAACAGCCGACCGGTCCGCTGCCACCCTAAGAGTTTTTGCCCGCCATAAAGAGATACCCCTAGAAAGATAAAAACATAGGGCCTGAGAATGAACGTGTTGGCAAATAGGTAAAAGTATTCCAAAACTTCGCTTCGTCGATGGGATTGATTAAAACTTGAAACGGGGTGTCAGGCGTATCCGTGTTGGCGAAACCACTCTACCGATTTTTTCAGAGCCATTTCCACCGGGGTTTGGGGAAGATCCAGTTCTTGCCGCGCCTTGGTGCAATCATAATGCATATAATACTTGGCCATCCGCACCCCTTCCAAAGGAATCCGAGGGGGACGGTGGGTCATCAGATTGGAAATCCAGTGATTTACATGAGCCATGGGAAGCACGAGCCGCCAAGGCAATCGAAGACGCGGGGCAGGTACTCCTGTTAGGCGACTGAGTATCTGACAAACCTCCTTCAATGTAAGATTTTGATTGCCCAGAATATACCGCTCACCAACCCGACCGCGCTCCATTGCTCGGACATGCCCGATAGCGACATCTTCAACATCCACTAAATTCATCCCGGTTTCTATATATGCCAACATTCGGCCACGCATAAAATCCACAATAATTTGGCCAGTTGGAGTAGGTTTGACGTCCCGTTCTCCCACAGGAGCCGTTGGATTGACAATAACCACAGGTAATCCCTCTTGGACCAATCGGAGGACTTCCTGCTCCGCCAAAAATTTAGATCGCTTATAATCGCCTGCCAGTTGGGCCAACGTTGGAAAGAGTGTTTCACTCCCAAGCCCCCCTTGATCAGGCAACCCGATCGCACCAATCGTACTAGTGTAGACGATTCGTTGAACACCCGCCTCGCCTGCTGCACGTAATAAATTCCTGGTCCCGTCGACATTAATGGCATAAAAGGTGGAAGGGTCTTGAGCCCACAAGGCATAATGTGCAGCCACATGATAAAGCCCTTCGCAGCCGGCCATGGCTTTTTTGAGGGACAAGGGATCCTGCAAATCTCCCTGAACGGTTTCAACAGGCAACCCTTCAAGATTTTTCAGATTGCTGGTCGGCCGAATCAGTACACGGACCTCATTGCCTTGCGCAACGACTGCTCGTGTCACCGCAGCCCCAATGAAGCCCGAAGACCCTGTAATGAGTACTTTCATAAAAATCTGAGGCCGCCAATGGGTTCAATACCAATACAACATGACTGCCGTCTAGAGAACTGGGTTCAATGAGAAAGGGTAGGGAGTTGGCGTAAAGCCTTTTTCAAGACCGTCGCGCCATAATATAGGTAGCAATGTGACGTAAGGGGTCCGCCTGCTTATCAAAAGTATTTAATCGGGTTATCGCGCGTTGAACACACTCCTCTCCCAGTTGTCTGGCGCCTTCAACCCCAAAAAATGAGGGATAGGTCTGCTTCCCTCTCTTTTCATCCGTCCCTGAATTCTTTCCCAATTCCTCCCTGGTCCCCACCATGTCCAAGACGTCATCGGCAATTTGAAAAGCCAGACCAATATCCTCTGAATAGTCGGTTAGGCATTGCATTTGTTGAGCCGTAGCTTCGCCGATAATGCTGCCGATCCGGACCGCGGCACGAATCAGACGCCCTGTTTTAAAGCTGTGGATTTGCTGGAGATGGGCTAAATCAATCTCCTGATTTTCGGCCTGGATATCCATCACCTGCCCGCCCACCATTCCCTGGTGACCGGAACCCTGGGACAATTCCCGTACAATGTCTAACTGTTGCGCAACCGAGAACCCACCTGTTCCATCACCCCTGCTGCAAAGCTCAAATGCCATGGTTAGCAACGCATCACCCGCCAAAATGGCCATGCCATCCCCGAATACTTTGTGGTTGGTTAACCGGCCTCGCCGATAATCATCGTCATCCATTGCCGGAAGATCATCATGAATGAGGGAATAGGTATGAACTAACTCCAAAGAAGCGGCGAACGGCAATATGGCATCGCGGTCATATCCCAAAGCTTGGGCCGCCGCAATGGCCAAAATCGGACGAATGCGTTTGCCTCCACCCAGCAGGCTATATCGCATGGACTCGTACAGTCGTTGAGGGTGGGCCGAGGTCTGAGGAACACTCTGCTCCAAAAACTGGTCAACCCGTTTGCGCTGTTGGTCTAAATAGGCTTGAATGTTCACAAAGGAGAGATTATGGGCCGTGGAAGGATAGACAAAATCGTTGAAGACCCTATCAAAAGGATTTTTGGGGTGTCAAATTGCGAGCATAAAAAGTTGGGGCATAAGTTCAGTAAATTGTTCCCCAGAATTTTCTTCATTGTTTTCATCTGAGCTACTCAGTATACTTTTCTCCCATGAGCATTCGAAATCGAGCCGGAGAGTGGGAACCCCTGTTGTTGGGTATCGAACCCCAAATGTGCGGGGTGTGTGGCGAAGGCCTGTACCGGAATCTTACCATGCTCCGTGGGGGATGGTCTCGTTGTAGCATCTGTGATCGGTTCGTCCATTATAGCTGCCTGGCCAGCGGGAAGGTCTCTTACCTGAAAAAACGCCCGCGCGTGTGCAAAACTTGCGCAGCACAACAGACTTCCTCACCACCCAATAAGTCCACGCCTTCGGTGCCTGCCGAAGTCAAATAATGGAATATCCAGGGCTTTCAACCACTCAAGCTATGGGTTCTCCTCGACTCTCAGCATCCTTTCTCCATTTTTTTCTGGCTCCCGTTCTTTGTGCATTTAGTGGATTTCATACAGCCAGCTATCTTTTCGTTGGCCTTTACACTTGGCCTCGAACCAGTCGGGTGATTGTCCTGACCATTGGCATGCTCATTTTTTCTTATGAGTTCATTTATAAGAACCAGGCGTCACGTCCTACTCCCACATGGAAATATTCTTCCTTTGAGTCGGCATTTTATACCTGCGTACTTCCCTATGCGATCGGAGCCGGAGCACTTTGGGCCCTCGCGGGCCTATCAAAATAAGGCCGCTCTACTGCCAGTACACCTGAACCTGTTTTGTTTTATGGAGAGGATAAAACCATCATGAAAAATGTGGAATTGACTGTGAACGGAACGATGCTAACCATTACGGTCGATCTGTCGAAAGATTTTGGCCCCTCTTCATCGGGCAAAACAACAATCATTGCCTCAACCGAAGGTAATGTCTCGATACCCGATCGAGAAGAAAAAATCGGGCTAAATATTTATAAGAAAAAAACCTAAATTTCCTCAGGAGCATTGATTTTTCCAATCTTCTAGTAACACCTGCCCTGTCCGTGATGCCTCGACCTGCATCACGGATTGCGGAGTTCCCTCTGCCACCACAAATCCTCCTTGATCTCCGCCTTCCGGCCCCAAGTCAATAACCCAATCCGCATTCTGAATCACATCCACATTATGCTCAATGACTAGGACTGTATTCCCGGTCTCTACCAAACGGTCGAGCACGTCCAATAACCGTTGAATATCCACAAAATGCAGTCCCGTCGTCGGTTCGTCTAAAATATAGAGTGTTCGACCAGTGGGACGTTTCGAGAGTTCCTTGGAAAGCTTGACCCGCTGGGCCTCCCCCCCGGACAAAGTTGTCGCCGATTGCCCGAGTTTAATGTAATGCAGGCCAACATCGGATAATGTTTGCAGTCGGGTCCGGAGTGGCGGGATGTTCACGAAAAACTCCAGTGCCTCGGCCACCGTCATATTTAAGACTTCTGCGATCGTCCTCCCCTTATATGTCACATCCAAGGTTTCTCGATTATACCGTTGTCCATTGCAGACCTCACAGGTCACATAAATATCTGGAAGAAAGTGCATTTCAATTTTAATCAGGCCATCACCCTGGCAAGCCTCGCATCGCCCCCCTTTTACATTAAAGCTATAGCGTCCCGGCTTATAACCCCGCACGCGAGACTCCGGCAATTGGGCAAATAAATCACGAATAAAACTAAAGAGCCCGGTATAGGTGGCGGGATTCGAACGAGGAGTACGTCCAATGGGGGACTGATCAATATCAATAAGCTTATCCAGCTGTTCAAGTCCACGTATTTCTCGACATCCTTCAAACACAGGCTTCTTCTGGGAGAAGCCCTGCCCCAGGGATCGGAACAACACATCTATAACCAGGGTACTTTTCCCAGACCCTGACACACCGGTTACACAGGTCAACATGCCCAATGGAAAATTTACAGTCACTCGCTGAAGATTGTGTTTCTGTGCTTCCACGACGGTCAAAAATCCTTTGGCTTGCCTGGCGCGATGAGGCAAGGACACCCGACGAATCCCTTTTAGGAATTGGCCGGTCAGAGAACCCGGATGAGCCATCACCACCGAGGGAGGACCATGGGCAACTAACTGCCCACCTTCCACACCCGCCCCTGGCCCTAAATCCAAGACATAGTCGGCCGCGCGCATGGTCTCGGCGTCGTGCTCAACCACCACGACTGTATTCCCCATATCTCTCAACCGTAACAACGTTTGAAGTAACCGCCGGTGATCCCGCTGATGCAACCCGATACTGGGTTCATCCAAAATATACAACACTCCGACCAATCCCGATCCGATTTGCGTGGCCAATCGAATCCGTTGACCCTCGCCTCCGGACAATGTGGCAGAAGGACGATTCAGGGTGAGGTAAGACAAACCGACGTTAAGCAAAAACTCCAATCTCTCCCGAATCTCTTTCAGTACCCGCTGCCCAATCATCTGTTCTCGATCAGTGAGAATTAACGCATCGAGAAAGGCCACGGTGTGTTGCACAGATAAATGGGTCACTTCGGCAATGGACAGCCCTCCGATTTTGATGGCGAGACTTTCCTTCCTCAGTCGGCCTCCGCCACACATCTTGCATGGGGTGTCGAAGGTCCATTCCTCGGATTCCGAATGACCGGAAACCTCATACCCAATACCATCACACCCATCACACGCACCATGGGGGCTGTTAAACGAAAAAATCCTTGGGGAAATTTCTGAATAGCTGACACCACACTGAATACAAGCCAGGTGTTCGCTATAGACCCGAACTTGACCATCCTCTGTCAGCACCCCAACAAGACCATGCGCCATCTTGAGGGCCGTTTCCACCGAATCCGCCAAACGGCGTGCCACACCGGGCTCTGACTTGACGAGAAGTCGATCAATCACAATTTCTATCGTATGCTTACGTTGTTTATGTAAATTTATCGATTCGCCGAGATCTCGAATGACCCCATCAATCCGAACCCGAACAAACCCAGCCTTGCGAGCTGCCAGTAATTCTTTGCGATATTCGCCCTTTCGTCCTCGCACAATGGGAGCCAAAATGTGAATTTTTGTGCCGAGAGGATGCTCGAGAATTGCATCCACCATTTGTTGCACCGTTTGCGCCGCAATGAGATTCCCACAGAGATAACAAAAGGGCTGTCCGATTCTGGCAAACAACAGACGAAAATAATCGTATATCTCCGTCACCGTCCCCACGGTGGAACGAGGGTTGTGACTCGTCGTCTTTTGTTCGATGGAAATGGCAGGCGAAAGCCCTTCAATGGAATCCACATCGGGTTTCATCATTTGGTCAAGAAATTGCCGGGCATAGGCAGAGAGGGATTCGACGTATCGCCGCTGGCCCTCGGCATAGATCGTGTCAAAGGCCAAAGATGACTTGCCTGATCCACTTAAACCGGTGATCACCACCAACTGATCACGGGGAATCTCCATGTCGAGATTTTTGAGATTATGTTGGCGGGCACCCTTAATCACGATAAAGTTGTTCATGGAAGGCGAGTATATCATACGAATTCCCTTGACTGCGGCCCCTCTTTGACTATCGGAATTGACCCTCATACAAAGGGTCGGATACAATCTTTCAGGCTCCAGGGATCATTTTGAAGAGACGGAATCGTTCGTTTTTCTCATTCCCAACCTAATTTTCATTTCCCCTATTGATGAGGAATTTCATGAAGAATCTGAAAGCAGAGTGTATCTGGGCTGTCTCTATTATTCTTTTGAGTCTTTTGTCACTTGCTCCACCAACATGGGCCGCAAAATATGAACTCACTCGAAACAGCATTGAGGAGGCCAAAGAGGTCAGTGCTGGAGATATTTCCCTCTTCCGCGTGAAACTCGGAGACACTGAAGCGACCGCCGTTGAGGCTCTCGTCGAAGCAAGGATTTCTGGTGTTCGGGCAGAACAAGAAGGTACTTTCATTCTCCTGTGGGACAAAGAAAATCCTACCGGCGCGATGGCGGGAGTCCGTATAACGGACGGGAAAGTGGATTTAATATTTATTAACAATCGATTTGCACATAAAGTCCGTGGCATCTTTCGGCACGTCCTCGGGGCCAAATCCACAAAAGAAATCCGCGATTTGTTAGGACCGGAGGATTTCCCCAACGAAACACTGATGGGCGCTAAACTCCTTTATGAGAAGCAAGGGTTTCTGGTGAATTTCCTTGAACGACAAGTCAATGTTGAATTCTGTCTTGGCTGTCAGGATTTATTTTCAGGATTCTAGGAGCCCCTGGGAGCCTCAGTTTCCTCTCACTTCCCAGTCTGTTTTGATTTTCGAGTCATTTCCCGAAAAAGGGGGTTATCCTCCCTATTCTCTTTTCCCCACGTCCTAATGAACGGTTCTTCTTAAGATTCTCTTTAGACTGATCCGTATATGAACGACCGAATTCTTGCCACGCATCTCATAGAAGAAGAGCAGAGCCTTGAGGGAAATCTAAGGCCTCAACGCTTAGCGGAATATATCGGGCAGGAGCGGATGAAAGAATCCCTTCGGGTTTGTATTGACGCGGCAACGGGAAGAGGCGAAGCCTTAGACCATGCCATTTTCTACGGGCCTCCCGGATTGGGTAAAACCACCATTGCTCATATCATCGCCAAGGAAATGGGAGGTACGATTCGCTCTACCTCCGGGCTGGTACTTACCCATGCAGGAGACCTGGCCGCCATTTTGGCCAATCTCCAACCGCGGGATGTTCTGTTTATCGACGAAATTCATCGATTGCCCCCAGCAGCTGAAGAGGTATTATATCCTGCCATGGAGGACTTCCAAATTGATTTGGTGATCGGACAGGGCCCCTCCCTTCGCACCATGAAATTAGATCTTCCGCCTTTCACTCTCATTGGAGCCACCACGCGAGCAGGATCTCTTACTTCCCCTCTTCGAGAACGCTTTGGGCTTGTCTATCGATTGGATTTTTATCTGCCTGAAGAACTACAAGTCATCGTTGCCCGTTCCGCCAGGCTCCTCGGAGTCCATATTGAGGATGATGGATCAGAAGAAATTGCCCGCCGAGCTCGCGGGACGCCCCGCATTGCCAATCGGTTAATCAAACGTGTGCGTGACTTTGCAGAAGTCAAGGCTCAAGGACGCATCACGAGACGGGTCGCGCAGGAAGCCTTGCAATGGCTGGGGGTTGACCATGCAGGGTTTGATGAAATGGATCGTAAAATTCTCTTGACCATAATCGAAAAATTTAAAGGAGGACCGGTAGGCATCGACGCATTGGCCGCAGCAGTCCAAGAAGAAAAATCCACACTAGAAGATGTGTACGAACCTTTTCTTCTCCAATCGGGATACCTTGATCGAACGGCCCGAGGCCGACAAATCACCTCAAAAGGCTTGCAACACTTTGGGGAAAACCCCAGTCTTTTTTCTATTGGAATTTGAGAGGGGCTTCCTACTACCTGAAGGCTACCCGACCCTCTCTTGTTCTCCCTCCCCTTCATTCCGAAAAATTTTTTCTATCCCAACCCCTCATTTGATGTATTGACGGCATCAGAAAAATAATCGGTATAGTAGAGAAACCCGACAGTCAGTCCTAGGCCAAATGAATAAAATCTGTTCAGCCTAATCCATCATCATGGTAATGAGG
The DNA here is from genome assembly GCA_003523945.1 of Nitrospiraceae bacterium. GTDB lineage: Bacteria > Nitrospirota > Nitrospiria > Nitrospirales > UBA8639 > Nitrospira_E. The sequence goes on from DOFS01000477.1 coordinate 11,201, forward strand.
GCTTCCTATGAATGGCCACTTCTTGAAATCCCTTTATTATTTACACAGGAATACCTCAGCCTCATGGGATAATGCAGAAGTGAGTCGTAACTTTTTTCTGACCTTATGGTGTTCTTTGAGCCTCACAACCCTAGTAGAAGCTCATGAACTAAAAATCGATATCGTGAATTCCTGGGTTGAAGATGGCTATATTTTTCATATTAATTTTCAAGTATCTCCCTACAACCTAAATTGCCCAACAACCGGGGCAGGATTCCTTGGCTTTAACGTGCTTTATAAAGATCCTAAAAGCTCACAATCAGATTGGACTTTTGGTTTAGCGCCATGGCCTGATGGGCCTGCTTCTGATCCTAAAGTTTGGTCACACCTGACTGCTTATGGCCCTCAGGGATTTTGCACCAGTTTTTCCCCTTGCACGATTCAGGATGTCCAAATGGTTAAGGCTTGGTGCCCGCCCTCAGGAGCAGAAACTTATCATGCAGAATGAACCTTCACTCTCCTATTCCGAAATAAAAAATAGGGTTACACAAAGTAACTAATTTACACCATATTCATTGCAATTAGAGCTTTAGCAATTCACCGAGGTAATCTTTCAGCTCGTCAAAAAAAATGAAAGATTGGCATTTTAATTCCTCCAGCTATTTACCCGGAAAGGCGAGAAGGGGTTAAGGACCGAGGATAGTTTCCACATCCCGCAATCCCATTTTCGCCCGATCAACATATAATTGGTTGGCCAAGCCTTGGTATGTTTCAATAACCCGCTGGTAGGTACTACGAGCTTTGTCGTACTGTTGGTTTTCTGAAAAATAACGGGCGAGGGCTAACCAATTCTCTGCAGCCGTTTCTTTGGCTGTTTTGATAATTTTCCATTCCTGTATTTTCTCGTCATGTTTCAACTGGCCTACACGGCGAAGCAAGCGTTCTTCACTGCTTAGCCCAATCATCTCGATCTGTTCATTTTCAAACACGGCATGGCCAACCTGATGGGATTGTAAATGCCCATAGAACCTTTCCACATGACCTTTAATGACATCCGCCTGTTGTTGATAGGTGTTTCCTATACACGCGGAGAGGGTGCCTACCATGAGCAGACCACAGAACATTTTCACCCAGACATACTTCTCCATGCGAACAGCATAACAGAAAAAATCATTACTCATTTACGCCTCGTGGTAAATACCAAAATAGCCAGCTCATTTTTTTGACACCTGCAAACCTTTATTCAAATGCTTATCTGTTTTGGCAGAACTAAATCTAAAAGAGTCCCACCCCCAGTCTAATAAAAATACATTCATCCCACACGCCAAAGCCAGGACTTCATAACGCAAGGCAGGCAAACTGGAACGCACCAACACTTACCGTAATATCCATTTCTGGATCAGCCTTTATTAATGATCGTATAACGTGGGCCTAGAGGCCAGCCCCTTCTGCAACACGACCAACACATCTGCAATCCCAAATTCGCACATCGATGGCTGTCATCGCCATTCCATGACAAATTCTGGGACCCCAGCTTCATACACGCCCAGCACCATGTTCATTTCCTTAACACATGTGCACATCGTGGTCATTGCCAGAATTTCAGATTGGACTAATCCCATTAACCGGTTTTTTCGAATATTATCATCCCTCCATCTTTAATCAT
>DOFS01000468.1:0-17896 GCA_003523945.1 Nitrospiraceae bacterium
GTTACTTGAAGAGGTCGTTGATTTGTTTTCCGAGCGGGCCTATCGAAAGGGCCTGGATTTGGCTGCCTATGTTGACGGGGATGTGCCCTCCGAGTTGTTTGGCGATCCTCATCGTTTGCGACAAATCCTTTGCAATTATCTTTCAAATGCTTTGAAGTTTACGATGGAAGGATCAGTGTTGTTGCGAGGTTCGATAATTCATGCAGCGAGTCCCGAGGTTGATGGGGGGATGAGTAACGCAAACGAACTTCCCGGTGATCCGGAAACAGAGCCTCGAGTGTGGATTAGATTGTCTGTCCAAGATACGGGTCTGGGAATGTCTGAAGAGGTTCAACAAAAAATTTTCCAGGTGTTTACACAGGCGGATAGTTCCATGAGCCGGAAATTTGGAGGATCCGGTTTGGGATTAGCAATTTGCAAACAATTAGCCGAATTGATGAATGGAACCGTGGGGGTGAGAAGTCAGGCAAATCAGGGTTCGACATTTTGGTGTGACATCCCCTGTGGAATGGCAGGGTCAATTTCCTCCCCCAGCACTCATGCACCATTGGTTGAAGGCAGAGAGATCTGGATGATCGGTCCAGAACAGTCGTCAGGTTGGGTGATAAGACAACTTCTTCTTGAATTAGGTGGCAAGGTTGTTCAGGCGGACACTATGCAGCAGGCGAGCACGTTGTTAGAAGGTGTCTACAAAACGGGGAGTCCCGTCGCGGGGGTTATTCTGAGTGACCGTCTCCAGAAATCGGCTGTTCGGGATTGGCTTAAGCAAATTCGATCTTCGTCTCTATTTCAGGACATCAAAGTTTGGGGGCTGAAGCCATTCTGGTCGCGCAAGGATAATGAAGCCATGGGTTTTACGTGTGATGGCATGATTACCCTTCCCATCCACCGAAAGCAATTTTTTCAATGTGTATTAGGCGAGACGGATCATCAAGGGTCGTCAAAAATTCCACGGGCCTCAGAACGACATTCCGTGAGAAAAATTCCGGGATCCAACGAGTGCCTAGCCTCATGCCCTGTCAATACACAGGAAGGACCTTCCGTGTTGGTGGTGGAAGATAACCCGGTGAATCAACAAGTCGCAATGGGCATGTTGGCCAAACTCGGATGCCAGGTGAGAGTTGTGGAGACGGGAAGCCAGGCTTTGAACCTATTGCAAGACAGGGATGTTGACTGCATTGTCATGGATTGGGAGCTTCCCGATATGGATGGGTTAGCGATTACTCAAAGAATTCGCGAATTGGAATCGGCTGGAGTATTTGTCCATACCCATGCTTATTGGCATCGGCATCATGGCTTGGCCTCCCCTCCGGTCTCTCATATTCCGATTGTTGGAATGACCGCTCATGTACTTCCTGAACACGGACAGCAATGTCTGAAAAATGGCATGGATGATTGTCTTTTTAAGCCGGTTCATTTACCAGACTTTGAACGGGCACTTCGGCAATGGGTGGGGTTTGATCCCGCGGTCATAGATCCCACCTTAGCCTCGGCAGAGGACAATAAGGAACGGAAGGTGACTCATTTTACCGGCCCCCTAAACTCAGGTTCTAGGCAACAGGGTGGTGTCCCCCCTCAGTGCCAGACCGACACAGAACGGTTTGACGTCTCTGCGGCATTGCAGGCCCTGGAGGGGAATGAAGGCTTGCTGTATTCCTTGTTACAGATTTTTAATACCACAACCCCAGATCTGATGAAGAGGATGCATGAGTCCGTTCAACAGCAGAATCGTCGAGAGCTTCAAAGGCTGGCCCACCAGATGAAAGGTGCGTTGCATGCGGTGTATGCCCCGCATGAAGGGAACCAAGTTGAACAGCTTGAACGCCTGGCGGTTTCAGCAACTTTTTCACACCTGAACGCCACGGTGATCGAATTAGAGCAAATGGCCAATCAGTTGATCAATGTATTTCAGTGCCTGATTTCTGTTCATCGAGACAAGGCCTGATGATATTCCCAGCTTACCTTTTTGCTCTGAAGGAGGGACACGGAATGACCCGACCTCATAGCTTGGGAATGAATTGAGAAGAGTACAACATTCTACCATCGGGAAGGAAATCTCAAGTTTTCACACCATTAGTCCGATACCACAAGCATTACTGACCAAACTCTAATGAGGGTGCCACAATGAAAGATTTGCTGACCTTAAGTGAAGTGTCAACGTTTTTAAAAGTGCCAAAATCGACGATCTACAAATTAGCCAGAGAGCGTCGACTCCCGGGGCATAAAGTTGGAAAACACTGGCGTTTTGTTCGGGAGGAAATTGAAGCCTGGGTCCAAAATGCCGGAGGAGAGGCGGCGATGGTTGGTGCAGGACCTCAACAGGGGGCCCGTGACCGGTTTAGCTTGAATTAAACCTTTCTTGTGGCACTTGACTCTCTTGCATAAGAGAATGGAAAGCGCTACATCGATCACCTGCTCATATTCTGAGGGCAAGATGCCCCGGAATGAGCAAGGAACCCTCTTCATGGGCATTGAAAGTGATCAGACCTTTCAATGTTCAAACATCTCCCTCTCCTCCCGATAAAACTTTCCCATTTCTTTCCGTTATGTTTGTTCAACCCCATTCTTCCTGTGATAGCAGTTGAGATGGTTATTGAATCCCGTGTCCGATTGTTTCTCCATAAAGGCTCGTGATGTAAACAATCTTTCCAGGGAGGCCATATTCGGACCTATGGCACGCTCGGTTATTAAATCCCATGCCAAATACGAACGTGGCTCGAAACGTGGCATTTTACTGTGATGACTAAAGAATGGAAAGAAGCGAACCGAATTTCGAATATACCAGGTGTGTACGCAATTAGAGGGACGTGTTCCGTTTAGAATAAAGTTCCGTTGGTGGGAACCATCAAAAAAGCCTGGGATTTCATGGCCCAAGGCGTAAGGAGTGCAACATGATCGATACCGGGATGAAAGTCTTAGTGGTAGACGATATGTCTACTATGCGTCGAATTGTTAAAAACGTGTTACGCCAGATCGGCTTTACGGACATCATGGAAGCCGAAAATGGACAGGATGCTTTGTCAAAATTAAAGGCCGGTGGCTTTGGTTTGGTGGTGTCGGATTGGAATATGCCTGTGATGCAAGGCATAGATCTTTTGAGGGCCATTCGAGCCGATGAGGATTTGAAAACGCTTCCCTTTTTGATGGTCACTGCCGAAGCCCAAAAGGACAATTTGATCGTGGCCGTTCAAGCCGGGGTCAGCAACTATGTCGTGAAACCGTTTACCGCGGAAGTTTTGCAAGCAAAATTAGAGAAAATTTTTGCCCATGTTCATCCAGCGAAAACGTGATTTCTGTTTAGTTGACCTTCCTGACTTACGACAACAAGGAGACCCCTATGCTTGTGGATCGGACCTTTGAGACCGAGTTTCCAGGCGATGACAACATGTCTGAGGAGGATTTGCCTAAGGATCGCCTGATACATTCGGAAATAGAGGAGTTAACCAAGTATGTGGAGGTGATTACCCAAACGATTCGAGAAATGGAATCTCCGGTGACCACGACCTCCGATCAACTCCCTCAAGCCACCTCACACTTACATGATCTTGCCAAGATGACGGAGGAGGGAACTCATCAGGTCATCAATCTAACGGAAGAACTGGAACAGAATCGAGAGGTCATTCAACACCTGTTGGAACAATTACGGGCCAATGTAGCCGGGAGAGCGGTCAAGGATCTTGATGCAATATTGGCAATCGTGAAGGCAGATGAAGGACGACTGGTAAATATTCATGTCGCGTTGTCTTTTCAGGACCTTGTGGCCCAACGCGTTGCAAAGCTCGTGACCATTCTAAATGAAATACAACACAAACTGCTCAAGCTGGTGGTAATTTTTGGGATTCAACAACAAAAGGGTGGGGCCGGATCTCCAGGTGAAGAGCGCGGGTATGAAATGCTGCGGCAGTTGGATGCGTCAAAAGCCACAGCCCTTCAACAGGATCTTGTCGATAGCATCATGGCCGAATACCGGATGTCCTAAATGTCCATGAACTGTGAACTAGGTTGCGAGATGGCCCGAGGACGAAAAGTCTAAGAGTACGGAACAGGTGGGCGATGAATGATGAAATGAAGGAAATACTCAACGATTTTTTAGCCGAAAGCTCGGAAATGCTGGAAGCACTTGACCAACATTTCGTGAAGCTGGAGACAGAGCCATCGAATATCGAATTGCTCAATGAGATTTTTCGGTGTATGCATAGCATGAAAGGATCAGCCGGATTCTTGGGGTTTACTCATTTGGTGGAAGTCGCACATCAGGCTGAGAGTTTGCTGAACAAGCTGCGCCAGGGAGAAATGTCCGTTTCTCCGTTCATCATCGACATCATTTTGGAAGCGGTGGATGCGGTAAAAATGCTCCAGTCCGATATTCGGGAGACTGGAGAAGATTCACATGTCGAGACCCATGCCATTGTAAATAAAATGGCACTCACCCTGGAGAGTGCCGACGATCTGATGTTGTCCGTCCCCCCTTCCCAAAAGGAGGTGATGAAGAATGCCCCCTCCGCTACTTTCCGTTCTCCGCCACCAACTCAGACTCTTCCTATGGCTGGGCCTCGCTCCCCCTTACACCCATCTTTAGATTCCTCCGCGCGTGACGAGCCGGTAGGTATAAATTGGGTGGCCGAACCTCCGCCTCCTTCCGAGGAACCCGCAGGATTATCTGACGTGTTAGTAAAAATGAGAGAAGCCGCGAACCGAACCCTACAGGCTGCCAGTGTTCAGACCGGCAAACCCACAGGTGGAAAAGATGAAGACCAAACCGTTCGAGTCGAAACTAAACGGTTAGATCATGTCATGAACCTGGTGGGAGAACTGGTTCTGAGTCGGAACCGGCTCATTAAGCTAGGGAATGGTCTTGAAGAACAGATCGAGATCAATCCAGCTGTCCGAGAATTAAACCTGACGTTGGCCCAACTCAATCTGGTGACCTCTGATTTGCAGTTGGCCGTCATGAAAACCCGGATGGTTCCTATTCGGAAAGTATTTTCACGCTTTCCCAGGTTGGTTCGGGATTTAGCGGGTAAGTTGGGTAAGCAAGTACGGTTGGAATTAGTAGGAGAAGATACAGAAGTCGACAAGTCCGTGTCTGACGAATTAAGTGATCCACTGGTCCATTTGGTGAGGAATGCGATGGACCATGGTTTGGAAACGGCGGCGGTCCGGAAACAACTTGGCAAAAGTCTGGAAGGGTATGTGCGATTGTCGGCCCAGCAAGAAGGTAACAGCATTGTGATTCGGGTTGAAGACAATGGTCGGGGATTGCAAGTTGAAAAAATTGCCGAAAAAGCCCTCGCCAAAGGCCTGGTAGCCAAAAACGAACTGGATGCCATGAGTCCGCGGGACATCATGAATTTGATTTTTCTTCCCGGCTTTAGCACAGCCGAGCAAGTGAGTGATGTTTCAGGTCGCGGCGTTGGCATGGATGTGGTACGAACCAATATTAGTCGAATGAATGGAAGTTTGGAGCTGGATTCCGAGCCTGGTCAAGGCAGTCGGGTCACGATCAAGCTTCCGTTGACCGTGGCCATTATTCAAGCGTTGATGGTAGAGGTGGAATGTGCCACTTTTGCCATTCCGTTGGCTTCGGTGGTTGAGGCCGTCAAAGTCACGAAAGAAGAAATTAAAACGGTGAATGGGCAAGCGGTACTCAACCTCCGCGAACGGATTCTTCCCCTTCTGGATCTGAGTAAGACCTTTCATATTCCCAGTGCCCAAACCGGTGGTGAATGCTACGTAGTGGTCGTGAGCATCGGGGAACAACAGTTCGGTGTGGTCGTGAATCGATTACGGGCACAAGAGGAAGTGGTGATTAAGTCCTTGGGGGAATTTTTGGCCACTGTCAAAGGGGTGGCGGGTGCGACCATTACGGGAGATGGCAGGGTGGTGTTGATATTGGATATGGCGGATTTGGTACGGGAGGTACAAACCTCATCGTATACCGGGATGCGTTAATCTGCTCATGGTGTGGTTGACCTGAGAACTTACCGTTCTCCCAAGACAGACAAGGATCACCACGAGGGCGGTAGCCGGAGATTACCCACCCGGTGTTGAGTGAAGGACTGAGGAGAGTGTAATGGCAAAATGGATGGCAGAAATTGATCAACGGACCGGGCTGGCCGGAGCCAATAAGATGGAACTCTTAATGTTCCATTTGGGAACCGATGAAACCTACGGCATAAATGTATTTAAAATTCGGGAAGTCATGAAACTTCCACCGATCGTGAAAATTCCTGATGCCGATCCTCGAATTCTGGGATTGGTAAGCCTCCGTGGAGAAAACATCGCCTTGGTAGATTTAAAGCAGGCGATTGGACTTGGACCGTTGGATCCTATGGGATCAAAGTTGATTATTGCGGAATATAACGATAATAAACAGGGATTTTTGGTAGCCGGCGTTGATCGCATTATTCGTATGTCATGGGAACGCATTCAAATCCCTCCCCCGATGGTGCAGTCCAGCCGACATGGGGCGGTTACCGCTATTACCAAATTAGAGGATGATCGGATGGTGCTGATTCTGGATGTGGAAAAGGTGTTGGCCGAATTGCATCCACGAAGTGAAGAGGAAATCTTTGTCGGTATTGAACGGCATGAAGAATTAGCGGGGAAACGTGTCTTAGTCGCCGATGACTCACTCGTGGCGAGAAAGCAAATTACGAAAACCTTGGAACGGTTGGGGATGAAATATGAAGAAACCCAGACGGGAAAAGAGGCGCTCACCCGTTTATGGCGTTATGCGGAGTTGGGTGAGAAAACCGACCGTACTATTTTTGACTTTGTAGCGGGGGTAATTACCGACATTGAAATGCCGGAAATGGATGGATTTTCTTTAACGAAAGCTATCCGTGAAGATCTCCGATTGCAGGGCCTTCCAATCATAATGCATTCCTCCTTGTCCGGTCAGTGCAATATGGATAAAGGGAAAACCTTGGGTGTGACAGATTATGTGACAAAATTTCATCCCACGGACCTTCGGGACAAATTAGTTGAACATCTTGGAAAGCCTCAACGAGACCTCGTGGGGTCCTAAGGGAAGCGGTCATCCTAGAATGTGGAGCGCTAAATTTTCGGCGATCTATAGAGGATTATGAACAGATTACATAGAGGATGGGAATGATGAGGCCGTTGTGGAAAGTAGGCATTACGACAAAATTAGTTGGGATTCTTGTTTTCTTTTCCCTGATACCTCTAAGTGTGCAAATGTATTCCTTGTTTCAGACCGCAGAGGTTTTGAAAGAGGAGGTTGGACTGCAATATCAGGGGGTGGCCGAAGGGATTGCTGACAAAATTCAAGTCTATCTCGTTGAACGTTCTGCGGATGCTCGGATTTTAAGTCGGAGTCTCATCCCTGGTGATGCGTGGTTATGGGGTCGCACGGTCAATCGATCACCGGAATTTGTCCGAGTGGTGAATGACTATGTTCAGGCCACCGGGATGTATGCCTTGGTTCAAGTGGTGGACCTGGAGGGCAATCTGGTCGCGGTGAACAACCAGGATACAGAAGGTCGCCCGCTTCTGACGGATGGGTTGTATGAAAAAAATTATCGATCAACACCTTGGTTTCTGGCGCTTCAAGAGGCAAGGGAAAGGGTTACTCCCACAGGGTTATCTTCCATAAGGAATGGTCCCCAAGAGGTCTTCATGGAAAGCGTGATGGTGGATCGAGATGTACAACTACTTTTTCCTGAAGAGAGTGGGTTGACGATTGGGCTATCGGTTCCTCTCTATGCTCAAGGGCGAGTGGTTGGGTATGGGAACCTTCGCATGAAATTTTCAAAAATTGAAGCCTTTCTCCAAGAGGCATACCAAAATTTGAAAAAAGCCGGGTTTCCCCATGCAGAGCTTATTCTGCAGGATAATGAAGGTAGGATGCTGATGGAATATGCCCCGGTTGTCCATGGGACCGAAGTGGTGACCCATGATTTCGAAAATGTCCTGTTTAAAAACACCCTGCCTCGGTTGGGGCTTGAAGTTGCACCATCCGGGGTTCAGGGCCAATCCGGATACACCAGGGAATTTCATCCGGGGAAACGCTCCAATCAAGTGATCGGATATAGTTCGATGTCAGGGGGAGTCCGGGCGTTGGGAATGCCTTGGTCTGTGTTGGTCCATGTTCCAGAGGATGAAGCATTCAGCCATGTCTGGTATCGGATCAACAAAACTCTGTTGGAGATGTTGGTGGGTCTTCTCGTGGTGGTCCCCATTGGGATTTTGATGGGAAGAAAAGCCGTGAGTCGGTTGAAACCGGTATGGGAGGTGGCAGTAAAAGCTTCGAAAGGTGATTTTACTCACCGGGTTTCCGTGAAGACGCAAGATGAAGTCGGGGAAATGGGTTTGGCCCTCAATAACCTGTTGGATGAATTAAGTCGGATGCTGTTTCAAGTTCGGAACGTGGCTCACTCCCTGTCCAAAGCCTCGAGCCAATTGTCTTCGGTTGGGCATCAGGTCGCTCAGGCTAACCAGGCACAAGTACACCAAGCTACTCAGGTTGCTACGGCGATTAAAGAAATGTCTTCCACCGCAGGCGATATGGCTCGTCATACGGAAGCCCTGGCCGCGACGGCCACAGGGGTCAATGACTCAGCGCTCCGGGGTGGGGATATTGTGGTCTCTTCTATTCATGGAATGGAATCGGTTTCCAGCCGGATCCAGGAATCCGCGGGGCGTATTCAAAATTTGGGACAACGATCCAAGGATATTGGAGACATAATTGGAGTGATTGAAGATATTGCAGAACAGACGAATCTTTTGGCCCTCAATGCAGCCATTGAAGCAGCTAGAGCAGGGGACCAGGGACGAGGGTTTGCTGTGGTGGCCGATGAGGTGAGAAAGCTGGCCGAGCGGACAGGGAAGGCGACAAAGGAAATTGCCACGGTTATCGAATCCGTACAGGCTGGAACCCGTGAGGCGGTTCGTTCGATGGAAGCGGGGACTGAGGAAGCGCATACCGGAATGACGCTCGCCAGGGAAGCCGGGAGTCGATTGACGGAGATTGTCCAGGGAGTTCAACGGGTGGTGGATATGATTCAATGTTTTGCCGAATCGACGAAACAACAGTCTGCGGTCTCCGGGCAGATTTTTTCCAGTATTCAACAGGTGGCGCAACTTAGTCAGGACAACGAAAGCCACATTCAGGGGGTAGCGACGGCCACCAAACAATTTGCGGCATTGGCGGATGATCTTGAAACCTCTCTGAGTCGGTTTTCGCTGAAAGGATAAGGCATCCTTAGACCAATCTGTGCCTCGTGAAGGAAGTATATGCAGCACTTAAAAATCGGCACCCAATTCATATTATGTCTGGGGACCCTGGCCGTTGGATTGATGCTCTGTGGTTTAGGATTGATTTATCGACACGAGCTCGGCCGGTTACAGATGCTTTTGGAAGAAGAAGGAAAGCAGATCCAGGCCCAATTTGAAGTCACCAGAGCATATATTGCCAAAAATTATGTGGGGAAAGTCACGCAATCGTCCCTAGTCCCCAGCCTCCATGTGTCTCGTGATCATGAACAAAATCCGAATGCCATTCCTTTTCCCGTCACGGCCATTCAGGAAATCGGCAAGGAATTGGGAATGGCGGGAGGGTATCAAGCACGGCTTATCAGTGATCAGCCGATGAATCCGGACAACGCACCGAAGGACGCGTTTGAACGAAAAGCGCTAGAACTGATTAAGAATGGGGCAAAGACAGTCAATGAAATTGAGACGATCAAGGGGGTTCCCACCTTTCGAAGGGCAAGCGCAGATCTGGCTTCCGTGCAAGCTTGCGTGAGTTGTCATGTGGGGAAAAACTTGGGTGAGGTGCTTGGGGTGTTGTCTCTTTCAATTCCAATAACGCAGGCTAAAGACATGATGCTCAGTTCGGTACTTTATTCAGGGTTGTGGATGACCGGAATCATCATCATGTTGTTGAGTGTGGTGTATTGGTTAGTCCGTCGAGTGGTGTTGCAACCTCTTCATGCTTTAATGATGATCACTCGTAACATGGCACAGGGTGAAGGAGATTTGACGAAACGAGTGCCAGTTGGAAAGGGTTCTGATGAAATCGTGAAACTCAGCCATGACCTCAATTCGTTTATAGAAAAAATGCAAATGGCGTTGTCCATGGTAAGCCATACGACCAATCGTCTTGTGTCATCCACGGTTCAACTCTCCGCCACAGTGGATGGGGTTGTTCAGGCAGCTGAAGGGCAAGATGCCCGTGTGATGCAATCAGTTTCCGTGGTGGAGAAGATGACCAGGACTGCGGGGGAAGTGACACGGAGTTCCACGGAAGCTGCACGAATTGCTCAGGAAACGTCTCAAACTGCCCGAAATGGGCAGGAAGAAATGGAGCAAACCGTGATGGGCATGCAACAGGTTTGTCAGGCGGTGGTTGAGGCCGCCAACATTATTACTACACTCGGTCGGTCTTCAGACCACATTGGAGAAATCGTTCGGGTGATTGAAGACATTGCGGATCAAACCAATTTATTGGCACTTAATGCTGCCATTGAGGCTGCTCGGGCCGGTGAACAGGGGCGAGGGTTCGCCGTGGTTGCCGATGAGGTACGGAAGTTAGCGGAACGAACAACCAAGGCGACGAAAGAAATCGGGGATATGATCAGGCACATTCAGAGGGATACGAGAAATGCTGTTTCGTCGATGGAGCAAGGGACAAGTCAGGTCGGGCAGGGGGTGGAGTTAGCCAATAAAACCGGAGAGGCTTTGGCAAACATTCATTCTATGATTAATGTAACGGTGGGGAAGATTCAACAAATTGCTCATGCTACGGAGGAGCAATCCACGGCTACGCGACAAATTACCAGTGATTTAGAATCTATGACCCAAACGACTCGTCAGACGACCACTGGGGTCTTTCATTCGGCCAAAGCATGCCATGATTTACGCGCGATGGCCGGGGACCTTCAGAAATTGGTTGGATCATTTAAGGTGTAACTTACCGACCTCCATGCCCAGTGGATGGGCAAACAGCCCTATCTGGCTGAGGGAGGCTTCTTGTTGTTCGAATTGTTGGTCCCAGGTAATTGGTCAGTTGAGTTCGAGGGAGGGAACTTCTTCTTGGCGACAACCTGTTCTAACATGTTGACGGAGTCTTTGAGTAAATCCGCCGCGCAAGTCAAGGTGACATGTAATTGTTTCCAGGCATCATCCCAGCGGCCTTCAATTTGAAGGTCCTGAAAGCGTCGATGTTGTTCTTGCAGAATGGCTTTTTTGGCATCAAGGATTAATCGATCGGCTTGTGTACTGGCGAGTCTGTCCATGTAATGAATCCTTTATTTCGATGCATGATAATGAAGTAATAATGGTGTTCACCCTATCAGAGGGAATGTTGAAGCCTCAAGGCGCGGATGATGGGCGTTGGTGGAGAATAGGATAGTTTAGATGAAATTGTTACAGATTTTTACCTGACTCCAAGTGAACCTAATTCCTGTTGATGGGGGTTAATGAGAAGTAACAATCCATAAATTGGAAAATTGGTGGTGGACGATTGAAAACTTCTGAACTCTCGGGTACGGCACTCTATAAAAATGAACGGTCCGCATGGATGAAAATCATTCCATGGGTAAAGAGGGCCGTGCTGAGGAACGAGTGGATAAGCCGGGTTCTTGAGGTGCCTGGTGAAGAACAGGCCTTGGCAATTTCAGATAGTTACAGGCTCTCAGAAGGATGGAACCGACGGGTATGAGACGATTGACGAGTGTGGAGGGATACCGGTCATGCAGCGTACGGTGACGAAGGTCTTACCTCATGAGGATTTTGAGGACGACGGTGGAGTTGTGTTCCAACTGGTGAGTTTTCAGTTGGGGGATGAAGTCTTTGCCATTGATATCCTGGGCGTTCAAGAGATTATTCGTATGCTGGAAATCACCCAGGTTCCGAACGCGCCTCATTATGTGGAAGGGGTCGTGAATTTGCGTGGAAAAGTCATTCCGATTATCAATCTTCGAACTCGTTTTGGTCTGCCTGGGATAGAACCCACCAAAGATACTCGAATTGTGGTCGTGGAAGTGGCGCATATGATTTTAGGGTTTATCGTGGATTCGGTCGAAGAAGTCTTACGCCTGCCGGAAGGATGTATTGAATCTCCACCCCCAACGGGTCGAGGAGGAGCTGAGGAATGTCATAAAGGGGTTGGGCGGGTGAACGGGTGTTTAGTGTTGTTGCTGGACCTGGAAAGCCTGTTTAGTAATCAGACCTATATGTAAGGAAGAGTAATCCGTTATGGATATTTTATCGGTATTGGGCATATTGATCTCTCTGGGCGCCATTGTGGGGGGCCAACATCTGGAGGGTGGGCATTTAAGCTCCATTCTTCAATTGACGGCATTTTTGATTGTGATGGGAGGCACGTTGGGGGCGGTGATGCTGCAATTCCCTCTTCCCATATTTTTGAAAGCTCTTTCCAGTGCTGGCATGGTGTTTGGAAATGTGAGTGTGGATATGAAGGGCATTATTACCAAGATTGTGGAGTTATCGAATATCAGCCGGAAACAAGGACTGTTAGCTCTGGAAGGCCAGATAAAATCATTGCCGGATCCGTTAATGGCCAAGGGTGTGCAGTTGGTGGTCGATGGAACGGAGCCTCACAAAATTAAAGAAATCCTGGAAGTGGAAGTCGAAATTTTTGAAGAAGAATTTTTGACGACGAGCAAGGTCTATGAAGCGTTTGGCGGCTATGCCCCCTGCGTGGGGATTATTGGTGCCGTATTAGGACTGATTCATGTGATGGAAAACCTGGCGGATCCCTCGGCGTTGGGTGGTGGGATCGCTGTGGCATTCGTGGCCACCGTCTATGGGGTGGGAGCTGCCAACCTGTTGTTTCTTCCGATGGGAGCCAAAATTAAGTTAAAGGCCAAGACCTTAATTGTCGCAAAAATTATGGTGATTGAAGGCCTTGTGGCGGTGGCTCATGGAGAGAATCCCCGAATGATTGAAGAGAAGTTGAGTGGCTTTTTGCCCTCGTCGGAAAAAAAGTAATGGTAAATTGTCGATAGACAGACTGTTGGTACGAGGGAACGTGTGAAGAAAAAACACGAGGAACATGAAAATCACGAACGATGGCTGGTCTCGTATGCCGATTTTATCACCTTGCTGTTTGCCTTTTTTGTGGTGATGTACTCGGTCTCTTCCGTCAATGAAGGCAAGTTCAAGGTCCTGAGTGAATCCCTGGTGAGCTCATTTAACAATAAGAAGGCAGCGGGGGAAATTTCCATTGTGAATCTTCCCATTAATACAAAGACCACGATTCAGGTCAAAGAAAACACGGCTTCAGCGGAAAATGCCCAGGCCTTTTTAAAAATGGCCAATGCCATCACCGCAGCGAATCTTCCTCAAGGTGTCAAGATCACGACGACGGAACGCGGGTTGAATATCCGGATCAAAGACGATGCATTGTTTCAAAGTGGAAGTGCCAAACTCAATCCACAAATCCAAGAATTTATCGATCTTATTGGCAGCCTCGTCAAAGACTTACCCAATTTTATTGCTGTTGAGGGGCATACGGACAATCAGCCGATTCGGTCATCTCTCTATCCCTCGAATTGGGATCTTTCTACAGCCAGAGCCAATACCCTGGTTCGATATTTGATCGACCATCATCATCTCGCCGATTACCGATTGTCCTCGACCGGCTATGCAGGGACCCGTCCTGTTGAGTTAAACGATACCCCAGAGGGACAAGCCTCTAACCGTCGTGTGGAACTCATTGTGCTGAAGGACAGCCGTTCTGACTCGACGTCCTCACACCCGTATCTTCCCTAGTACCTATTTCCCGATCCGTAAATTTCCGGAATATCGCATAGCTCGATACCTGCCTTCGCTAGGCAGGATCAGGCCTAGGAGGAAAGTAATGCCGATATGATCCCCTGTGCTTTCCGCTATGACAACGTGTCGCGGGTTTAGCCGGGAAACGTTCAATAGGCAACAGTTGCCATTTCAGCCTCGCTGGTGCCTGGTTCGTGAAGCGCAAGCCCACCATCTCTGAAAAATAGATCCTCATCCCTCGCAATTCCGGTCAGAATCCCTGTTCTTAGCTGACTGGCACATGCGTTGCAGAATTCCCCGGGTAATCACGTCAAGGAGGAAACCATGAATCGAGGTATCTATCCGCCCTTAGCCGGCGCAATTACACTTGAACATCGGATGGAGGTCCTCTCGCATAATATTGGGAATGTGCATACGACGGGGTTTAAAAAGGATAAGCCGGTTTTCGCCACCATCCTTGGCCAAACTTCAGGGCCTTCGGTGGCTGGAATAGACTTATTTCCTTTGATGGATGCCCTTCCGCCTGATCGAACGCAAGGCACCTTATA
The DNA here is from genome assembly GCA_003523945.1 of Nitrospiraceae bacterium. Lineage (GTDB taxonomy): Bacteria > Nitrospirota > Nitrospiria > Nitrospirales > UBA8639 > Nitrospira_E. The sequence goes on from DOFS01000468.1 coordinate 14,313, forward strand.
TCAGACAGGGGAACCGCTAGATGTGGGGTTAGAAGGCGAGGGATTTTTGGTCGTCCAAACCCCTGATGGATTGCGCTATTACCGGGGCGGGAAATTATATCGTAATGCGAACGGCAATTTAGTGGCCCATACCGGTGATCCCCTCGTGGGGAAAAAGGGTCCCATTACCCTTCCGCCTGGGGAAGTCGTGATTGGTGGGGATGGCACTCTTCGGGTTAATAATGAGGTCGTGGACCAGTTACGCATGGACAAGGTGGCGGAAGGAGAGCAAACGGCCAAGGTGGGAAATTTGTTCTGGACTGTTCCAGAACAGGTTGTCCGGGACAAGCAGACGACGGTGCATCAAGGCATGCTGGAACAATCCAACGTAAATCCATCTTTGGATATGGTTGAGTTGATCAAGGTGACCAGAGAATACGAACAAATGCAAAAGGCGATCAAAGCGATGGATGAACTGGCAGCCCAGGCCATTCAAGCCGGTCGGGTTCAGGGATAATCCGAAACAGGTATGGTAAATATCACAGGATTCTATCTCTACATGAGCATTTTCTTGTGGCAAGCACACGGTAAGAAGGGAGATCGACCGCAATGATTCGAGCGATGCATACCGCTTCAACGGGCATGTTCGCCCAACAACTCAATATCGATACGATTGCGAACAATCTTGCCAACGTGAATACAACAGGATTTAAACGAAGTCGAGCCGAATTTGCCGATCTTCTCTATCAAATTACCCGTCTGCCTGGAGCCAGTGCCTCGAATGTTGGGGTCTTCCCGGTCGGAATCCAGGTCGGATTAGGTGTGAGGCCGGTGACCGTGGCCAAGGAATATGTACAGGGAAGCCTCAAACAAACCACGAATCCGTTGGATTTAGCGATTGAAGGAATTGGATTTTTTCAAGTCACACGCCCCGATGGGACCACGATGTATACACGGGCGGGATCGTTTAAACAAGATAGTACAGGGAATCTCGTTTCGGGAGATGGGGATCAACTGATTCCGAGCATTACCATTCCGTCAGGCGCACTTCAGGTCGATATTGGACAGGATGGAACTGTGTCAGCGTTGTTGCCGGGGGTGTCACAAGCCACGCAGATTGGACAAATTCAATTGGTCCGATTTGATAATCCCTCCGGTTTGATTGCGCAAGGCAATAATTTATTTTCAGAGAGCACCTCTTCGGGGCCAGCTCAGCAGGGTACGCCGGGATTTTCGACAGGATTTGGGAATATCCAGCAAGGGTTTCTCGAAATATCCAATGTGAACATCGCTGATGAAATGGTCAATATGATCATTGCCCAACGGGCTTATGAACTGAATGCGAAGGCCATCCAGGCATCCGACGATATGATGCAAGTGGTCAATGGACTCCGACGGTAAAGGATAGAATCGTGATTTCAATCATTTTTTTACTGGGATTGCTCCTGTGCGGGCAGGAATGGGGGGCAGTCGACGGAACGGCCTGGGCGGAAGGGCCTGTCTCATCCACGCCCGTCCATTCGGAGAGGCAATCGGTAGGTGTCAAGGAATTCGAGCGTGTGATTGTGGCCGAACTCACCCGCCGTTATGGACGTCCTCACCATCAGGTATCGTTTCGGGTGTTGTTCCCCAAAGATTCCGTGGAGGTTCCTACGGGTAAACTCCACCTTGAGTCCGGAGAATGGTCTGGAGGCGGGAGGACCGGACGCCGCGCTTTTCGAGTCGGGGTTTTTGTCAATCAGCAATTTCTGAAAACCGTGAATGTCGTTGGAGAGGTGAAGGCCCAAGTCGAAGTAGCGACTCCGATCCGTTGGTTAAAACCGAAAGAGGTGGTGAGAATCGAGGATCTATCCACGATGATGGTGGATGCGCCCTCTCTGACACATGACTTCATTCTTGATCTTGACGATGTCATTGGCAAGCAGGTGTTGCGTCCATTGCCTCCAAGGCAACCGATTCGAAAAATCATGTTGGATCATCCACCGGTAATACACAAGGGCGATCGGGTGCTTATTGAGGCAAGGGATGGAGGTCTTCTGGTTCAGACCGTGGGAATAGCCCAAGCGTCCGGGAAAACAGGGGAAACCATCTCTGTCCAAAACCAGTCTTCTGGTCGGAATATATTAGGGGTGGTTATGGCATCCGGATTGGTGGAGGTCAAATTTTGAGCGGCCTAAGATGCACGACCAGATTTTGGGTATGGGGAGGAGCCTGGCTGGTAATCGGGAGTGGTTTGATCGGCTGTGCACAACCAAAGACGATACCCCAGGTCGAATCCGATCCGATTAGTCTTGAACAACCCCAGACATCCACGCTGGGTTCGTTGTGGGAGCCAGGAAACGGGCGGGCATTTATGTTTGAGGACCGACGGGCCAGTCGGATCGGGGACATCGTGGTTGTGCAAATTGTGGAACAGCACAAGGGTTCAAAGAAAGCGAATACGAAAGCCGATCGGGAAGCCAATGTGTCTGCAGGCGTCAGTGGGGGTCTTTTTGGGTTAAGCAGCCTTACGCAGAAATTCGCACAGTACTTTAATATTGATGCCAGTACTTCGAACGATTTTGAGGGTGATGGGTCCACCAGTCGGGAAGATACCCTCACCGGCACCATAGCTGCCAAGGTGGTCGAAGTGTTGCCCAATGGGGATCTCCGGATTCAGGGAAAACGGGACGTGACGGTGAATAGTGAGAAGCAAACGATGACGATTAAAGGAATTGTGCGCCGTATCGATTTGGATACCCAGAACACGGTCTTGTCGTCCTCCGTCGCTGATGCACAAATTGCCTATACCGGTTTAGGGGTGGTGGACGATGTGCAGAGACCGGGGTGGGCTACCAGAATCTTTAATTGGATTACGCCGTTTTAGGTGGTTGGTGAAATGGTATCTCAACGGCAATGTATGAGGAGTCCGTTTTTAGTGGTCGATCCTCCATGAAAATCACACACAATACTGATTGGACATGCGTGCGTCTGCGGCTTCGCCGATGGAGTAGAGTCCTCCTCTGGCTGGGTTGGGGGTTTCTAGTCGGTTTAGGGTCGCTTATTGGGCCGGAAGAGGCTCAAGCGGCCCGTATCAAAGATATCGCCTCGGTTGAAGGAGTGCGTGACAACCAGTTGATTGGGTATGGATTAGTGGTGGGGTTAGATCGAACGGGGGATTCGGTGGTCGGCGGGCAATTTACCGCTCAAGCCATTATTTCCATGTTGAATACCATGGGGATCAATCTGAAAATTGACCCTATTCAGTTGTTGACGCGAAATACTGCATCAGTGATGGTTACGGCTAAACTTCCACCATTTGCCCGTCCGGGTATGAAATTGGATGTGCAGGTGTCCTCTATGGCCAATGCGAAAAGCTTAAAAGGAGGCACGCTGTTGTTGAGCCCTCTTAAAGCGGCCAATCAACAAGTCTATGCCGTTGCGCAAGGGGCGATTTCCACATCAGGCTTTGAATCGGGAGATGGCGGGACGTCCGTGGTCAAAAATCAGCAATCCGGAGGGATTATCCCTGGTGGAGCGATTGTTGAGCGAGCCGTGGATTTGGATATGCAAGCGTGGGAAAAATTTTCTTTGACAATGCATCAGGCCGATTTCGTTACGGCATT
>DOFS01000468.1:18062-20566 GCA_003523945.1 Nitrospiraceae bacterium
CTCAGTTCGGGACAGATCGAAGTGGACGTTCCTGAACGGTTCCAGGGAAAAATTGTCCAAATGATTGCATCCGTAGAGGGTTTGGACGTAAATGTGGATGTCAGGGCGAAGGTCGTGGTGAATGAGCGAACAGGTACGATTGTCATGGGCGAACATGTTCGGCTGGCCAGTATGGCCATTGCGCATGGAAGTCTGACCATTAAAATTAAGTCCCGCTTTAATGTGTCTCAACCCGAAGCGCCAGGACTCATAGGGTCAGCCGCAGGGACCACCGTGGTGACCCCCAGCGTGGATACGGAAGCCGAGGAGGAGAAAAACCGAGTCATTCAGGTTGATGGATCCGTGACGCTTGGAGACTTGGTCAAGGCTCTGAATTCGGTTGGGGTGACTCCTCGTGATTTGGTTGCTGTACTGACGGCGGCCAAGGCCGCCGGGGCGCTCCAAGCAGATTTAGAATTGATTTAAGACGGGATGAGCAGAAATCACATTGGTGAAGACGGTCGACGGAAAGGACAAATTCTATGATTTCTGACATGTTTCCTGTTGGTAAAACGGATTTCTCCCATTCTGTATCCACTGTGAACAGAGATCGTGTGGAGGCATCGCCCCGTCGAGAGGAATTGCTACGCGCCAGTCAGGAGTTCGAATCCTATTTTCTCTCGTATTTGATGAAGGTCATGAGAGAGACCGTCCCCAAGGGTGAGTTGACGGCTAATCGCATGGGGGATATGTATTATTCCTTTTATGATGAAGAAATTAGTAAACGCGCCGCCCAGGCGGGAGGTATTGGACTTTCTACCTATGTATTGGAAACGGTGGCCAGAAATGAAGACCTCACGCGCCCTCCCATTGCCGTTTCCCCTTTTTTGAAATCTTAAGCGGTTCTGTAAAGTTTAATGGTGTTACCTCCGATACATAGAGAGAAGGAGGCAAGATGCCATGACTATACGGGGTCTTGATCCCAGTGGTGAGCTGGGAAAACTATATTTTCACGTCCAATCCAAAAATCTTCAGGCGCAGGAGGCCACCGCTTCACGGACCATTCAACACCCTTCATCTGGGGACCCTGTTGATCTTTCCGTTCTGGCCCAGGAAATTCGGGACTATTCGACTCGAGTGGCGCAGCTTCCTGAGCTGAGAGCGGACAAAATTCAGCGGATTCAGCAAATCTTGGATTCTGGGGTCTCGTTGGCGACTTCAAGTCAAGTGGCTGATGCCCTGACACGAGAGACCATTCTTAACGAGTTAGGCTCGAAATAATCACCTGATATTCATAAGGGGATGCCTGGTCGATGAGTCACCCTCAATCGGCGACGTGGGACCGACTGCTAAAGGCGTTGGCTGAGGCTCAATCGGCCTTTCAGCAGTATGGTGTGTTGCTTTTTCAAGAAGCGCACGGTCTACGCACCATGGATCAGCGAAATTTAGTCGAGGTCAACAGCCAGAAGGAACAAGTTTTGGATACGATGCGCCGATTAGAACAGCAGGTGGAGCAGGAGCTTCATCAGTTGGTGGGGGCTGACGCCCAAGAGTCAATTTGGAACCGGTTGAAAGCCGATCCGGACCCACGGGCACGATCGGCACATGGCATGTTGGTCGACCTTCTTCGTCTGGCACGCCTGATTCAGGAACAGGGCAAAAAAAATGAAGCGATGATTCGCCCACTCTACTACAGAGTTCGTGAGGCGGTTCAAGTCATATATACCGGGTTGGGGACGGGTCCCGTGTATCAGGGATCTGGAGCATTAAATTTCCCTTCGGTTCCAAGCTCGGTCCATCTCCAGGGATAGGAGTCCAATGGCGGGCATCAGTGACATTTTGAACATCGCACGATCCGGGATTAGGGCCAACCAACAGGGACTGGCAACCACATCCCATAATATCGCCAACATCAATACCAAAGGGTATTCTCGCCAGGAGGTCGTTCTTGAAACCCAAAGACCGGCCGAAGGAAGGATTGGGAGCGGGGTACGGGTTGGGGCGATTCGCCAGACCATCGATACTTTTCTTGAAAACCAATTGACAGCTGTCAGTGAAGACCTGGGATTTATTACCGCTCGGAATAATTTCCTGGTTCAAGCTGATGGTATTTTTTCTGAAACGGATAATTCCGGGCTCTCGTTTAGTCTGACAGATTTTTTTAATGCGGTTCGGGATGTGGCGACCAATCCGGAGAGCGCCATTCAGCGCACAGTGTTGCTGGCCAAAGGGGAATCCATTACGGATGCGTTTGTGACTCAAGCGCAAGGGTTGAATCAGATACGGTCAGATGCCGATGGAGCAATCAGTCGTCATGTTGAAACCAGTAATGGGTTAGCTGTGCGGATTGCCTCGTTAAATGATGAAATTTTTAAAGCGGAGTCCAGTGGACATGAAGCGCCGGATTTACGAGATCAACGAAGAGTGCTCATAAATGAGTTGGCTGAATTAGTGGAGATTGAGCAAGTGACCCTGAGGGATGGTATCGGAATTAATGTCGGTGGCCAACTCTTGGTCTCAGGTAA
>DOFS01000173.1:0-1271 GCA_003523945.1 Nitrospiraceae bacterium
GATTATCAACGCCAGTTTGTCGACGGCGCGCGCGCGCGCGGTGTGGATGCCCGGACCATTGAGCGGGTATGGGCGATGACGATGAGTTTTGCGGGCTACAGTTTTTGTAAGCCCCATTCGGCCAGTTATGCGCAGGTGTCATTTAAGTCGGCCTATCTCCGAGCTCATTTTCCTGCGGAATTCATGGCCGCTGTCATCAGCAATCAGGGTGGGTTTTATTCCACCTTTGCCTATCTGTCAGAAGCCCGCCGGATGGGGCTGACCGTTCTCTCTCCTGACATCAATGCCAGCGTATGGGCATACAAGGGAGTGGGAACAACCATCCGCATGGGCTTCATGCAAATGAAAGGCATCGCACGAGGATTTATTGATCGGCTTCTCGAAGAACGGCATCGGCACGGTGTATTTCAGTCGCTCCACGATTTTCTGACGAGGCTCAATCCCGAACAGGCACAGACGCGTTTATTGATTATGGCAGGCTGCTTCGATACCATTGCCGGTGAGGTCACCCGCCCCGGCCTGCTCTGGCGCGTCTATGCCGATCATCCAACCGGCGGGATCTCCTCACTTAAATCAGTTGCACATCACACCACCCCATTGATACCAACCGCCCGTGTGCTCCCGATTCCCAACGAATATGCCACAGAACGACTGATCCAACATGAAATTGAGCTCTTCGGCTTCCCCCTCCGTTGCCATCCGTTGACACTCTACGCGAAACACTTACAAGACCTCCAGATCACTCCCGCGACAGAAATGGCTGCGCATATCGGCCGCCGGATAATGATGATCGGCTGGCTGATCACGGAAAAAGCCGCATCGACCAAACATGGCGAACCCATGGAATTCATCACGCTGGAAGATACGACGGGGCTTTACGACGCCACGTTGTTCCCGGAAATATTTCAACGATACGGACCGTTACTCACGAACGAACGGCCGCTTCTCCTGGAGGGATTGGTGGAGGAAGATTCTACCACGACGACACTCACCGTGCGCCACATTCAAGTGGTGGGTTAACGGCTCACCTGTACACACGTAGACTTCACCAACCCGGGTTGTCAAAATGAGACAATACTAATAAGCTTGTGCAAGGCAGAAAATAAATTGTCAGGAGAATGAGGAAAGCGGCGGAGCCCACACTGCCTTCGAATAGATAGATGACGACATGAACTGCTCTTAGGACTCTTTCTTCTTCGGCGGGTCGAACTCTTCCAGGGGCTGAAAATTAACTGGCAGTTGAAATAAGTAATCGGTCACCGGCCGCAGCT
>DOFS01000173.1:1384-2705 GCA_003523945.1 Nitrospiraceae bacterium
GGCCGCAGCTTCACATGTCGATACTCGACACTCCAGCTCCCGTCCTTCCTGGTCAATTGCATCGGGAACTGAATGTCGGTGGCAAACCATTGGTAGTAGACATCGGTCTGATCGCCCTGCTTCACGGTCACTTCGTATAAAATTGTTGGATGGCCTTCACGAGTCTCGGTTCCGATTTCTTCCCGCGAGACTTCTCCCTCCAGATGCTCGCTCAATTTCGGTTCTTGAGCAGGATCATAGGGGAGCGTCTTGAAGTGCCTCATCCGCGAGAGGAGCAGCCACATGAGCTGCTTATCTTTACGCACGATAGTGACGTTGACCGGCCCCATCGACTGATGCTCTAAACGCCACCGGTCATCCCGATAATAGAGGTTAGCTTTTTGTGTATGCTTTCCAAACTTAACAATTTGATCCGCGGTGAACTCCAACGCCCAGGCATCAATTCCTGAGAAGAGGGCACTCGCAACCAGTATTCCACTGAAGATCCAATAACGCATTTCGTCATATTATCATATTCAAATCTAGTGGCTCAAAAATTAATCAACCTTAACCCTCAAACGCTAAAGCCGCATTTTTACCACAGCACGCAACTGCTGGCATTGGAAATTCTCACGACGGCAAGTCCCATATCATTCTTCTCAACCCCATACAATAAAGTCCCGCTCACTCCCCTAGAATCATAATACTTTCTTGCCTAGCTGGATCATAATTTTCAAAAGTACCCACATTCGCGTAAGTATAAGAGTGAGTCTTTCATGTGATGTGCCCACCCTCAAACTCTTTCGATTTATCCCTCCCTCCCCTTTAAAAGGCTCTGGCTTTCCATTCAATTTCACTAACAGCCCAAAGCGGCTCTTCCAGAAAATAAGGCATGACAACCTTGTTCCGGTCTAGCCATGTGTTTGAATCAAAAACATTTCGTTAACAGGTCTTTCACCATAGGGGATTTTTTTCCCTCAGAGCGTCACGATAAATGTGTGCGATATTGCAATATGCGATCTGTTCATTTTTGTACTTATTCCGTTTGAACTAAATATATACCATAGTGAAAACTACCCCGACCCAAACGTACATTCAGGAAGTTGTTAATGACTTCTCGCAATCGACATGGAAATTCTTTTAGAAATGGGATTTTTAAAGATTTTCAAGCGCCTCCTGGACAAACATTCCGGGATAAAAAATTTGGTCGATGAAATGGAAGTGAACTCTCCTTTTTCAATATTTGGGTACGGTGTTTCCGTTAATTTACTTAAAGCAGAGCGGGAGACTTTGAAAAATTATGGGATCTGCAATCAAACAACAAAAGGCTTCGCCTGAAATT
>DOFS01000480.1:0-2203 GCA_003523945.1 Nitrospiraceae bacterium
CAATTTCGCTTACATATTAAATCTAAGTCCAAGTTGGACATTCGCGAAGCAAATCAAAAAACTTACTGTCGCTCGTCCGAACCGGGAAAACCCACCCATCCTACAATCACTGCATTAACAACACTAACCCCAAATCTTCTTGATGCACTCATTAGTTAACACCCGCCACGTATCTCACTCAGTCTTTCGATAATTAAAAGATATCCACGATGCCAAAATGTGCTCGTACAACTGCATATTGATACCGTAGTTGCAAGTAGTTTTTCTGATTCTGGATCGGTCACAGTCATCCAAACCGGCAAATCTCTCACGAATACAACATTCGCCAAAACCCTAGAGTAGAGTATGTAATCCGTTAAACGTTTTTAGACCAATCACTTCACACGATTATGAATACCGGGACAACGTGAACCGTCGTGGTCTTTGTTTCGTCCATTCTCTCCACATCTTCAACTCGTTGTAGTAATACTTTCACCCTAACCTTTTTCTCTCGTACCCAATTTCCCTGTTTTTCGCATGCGTTTCTGGACATTGAACATTCTCCTGCTCCAGCCGTTTCAAGTATTCATATATTGCGTTCTATTCCAACTCTATTCCTTTTCAATCACTCTCAAAAAGGAATGTTTGATGACGGGCATACCACTATACGGCAAATCCCACGTACCCACGATCAGTCTTCTCTTCTCATTTCATTAAAGGAGCCATGAATGATTCAACGGGCATTCTCAGCACAGTGCATGCGATCCCTCTTCTTATGGATGGGATTTTTTCTCTTCACTTTCCCTCGACTCGATATTGCAACGGCCGACACCCCTTTTGAGGCGAAAGAAGAAACCGCTGAAACTCTGAAGCAAACACAAAAAGTAGATGGAGAAGACAACCAATTTAAAGTCAAATTAAAAGAAATGACAATCAAAGCCCAACCGCATGAACTGAAAGATCACCCTGGAGCAACGACGGTCATTACAAAGAAAACCATTGAAGACTTTAAACCTCTCAGTACAGTCGAAATTCTCAGAAGAGTCCCAGGCATTCATGCACCGGATGAGTATGGGCGGGGTCTCCGTCCGAATATCGGGATTCGGGGAATGAATCCCAATCGAAGTGAAAATGTTTTACTTTTACTTGACGGAGTGCCATTTCAACCGGCCGTATACGGATCTCCTTCTGCGTACTTCAATGTGCCGATCGAACAGGTTGAACGCATTGAAATACTTCGAGGGGGTGCCTCGGCGCTATATGGACCGAACACCGTAGGCGGAGTCATCAATTACATTTCACCCCGTCCTCCCTTGGAGCAGGAGATCAGTCTTCGCGAAACAATCCGCGCAGGTGAACTGTTTTCTACAACTGCCTCTTACGGCAACACTTTTAATAAAACTGGGATTCAATTTTTGTATAACAACAAAATTGGGAAAATTGTCCGAGACAATACAGACATCCAAGTCAACGACGTTTCGCTGCGCTTTACTTTTCCCGTCGGGCATAGCGGTGAAGGCGATCTTCGCTTAAGCGGATATAATGAGGAATCGGACACTCCTGGAGGACTAACAGCCGCTCAATTCAAAGCGAACCCCAAGCAGAGTCAGCGGTCACATGATGAGTTCTTTGGACGTCGATGGGCGGCAACTTTTAAATATTCGCAACCCATTACCAGTAGCCTCACGTTTGAGGGTACGACCTATGCCAATTCGTTTCAACGCGATTGGTTTATAGCCAACGGCCCGGATGCTACCGCGACAGGCAATACTCAGTTCCTGCGTGACTTTTCTGTGGTTGGAGTCAGACCCACCTTATCATGGTCTCCCAATCGGCGAATCAAGATCATTAGTGGCGGGAAGTTTCATTTTGAAGAACTAGAGGACGTGGTACGCTCCGGCACAACCCCCGATGCTCGCAACGGAACATTGGATCAGGAAGCCGAATTAACCTCCCTGGCAGGAGTTCTCTTCACCAGTGCGAAATTTGAACCCATCGAAGGGCTTATTATTTCACCAGGAATCCGATATGAACGGGTGACACAAGAGCGGGAAATCGGATTGAGAGCCGGAGTAGGAGGTGGGAACGGCAGATTAACGACGAGTGAGATTGTTGGAGGGATCGGGCTCCTATATCACCTGCCTAGGGGAGTTGAGTTGTTCGGGAATTACTCCCGGAACTTTCAACCTCCGACCTTTAATGAGGCCACTGACCCAACTTCCGG
>DOFS01000480.1:2380-5809 GCA_003523945.1 Nitrospiraceae bacterium
ATTTACTATCCATTGAGGGGACCGGTTTTTGGATTGACTTCGACAACCAAATCATTGAAGAAGCCGGGATCCTCACTAATGCGGCAAGGACCAGACACCGGGGACTTGAAAGCACAATCACCGCCGGTCCCTGGTATGGGTTTAGCGCGAATGTGAATGCCACCTTCCTCGAAACAGAATTTTTAAAGGGTGGGAATAAGGGCAACCAGCTTCCTAGTGCCCCTGAACTTCTTTTTTCCTGGGCGGTGTCCTATGAATTTCCAACCCCTATTGGCCCAGCCAGGATCCAACTGGACGGCAACTTTGTGGATGAACAATATACCGATGCCGCCAACACAGTGGCAGAAAGCCCAGACGGCAACAACGGACAACTACCCTCCTATCATGTCACCAACCTGCGTATGGACTTTGGTGTTCCCAAAACAACTGTTGGGGATATGAACCTCTTCTGGGGCGTGACAAACCTCACCAATGAAGAATATCGAGTGAGACGTCAGGCATTTGTCAATGGAATCATTCCGGGAGTAACGCGGACCGTTTATGGTGGTCTTTCTCTGAAATTTTAATGTACACGCACTAAGAGGAGTAGGCAATGCTACACACACAGAGAACTTTTATCAGTTTCACGGCTCTCATCTTGGAAGCATTCCTTTGGGCTCCCTATGTTTCGGCCCATTTTGTCTGGCTTGAAACCCCTTCTGCGCTAGGTCCAAATCAACCAGCAATAGTTAAAGCCTACTTCGGGGAGTACCACGAATCCCTCAAGGAAACAACTGGCGGCCGGCTGGATGAACGGGCCGGGCTGGCCTCCTGGCTGGTTGAGCCGAACGGGACTAGACGTTCCTTAGATGTTATTCAAAAAAATAGGTTTTTCCAGATACCTGTTAAACCGAGCAGCCATGGAACTTACCAACTCATAGCCATGGATCAAGACGAGCCCGTGAGGGATGGCACGCCTTATCCCAGCATCGGCATGTTGTATAAACCCATGTTTTATGCCCGTGCACAATTTTCAATCTTCACGACTAACCCTGCGTCAGACCATGAAAACCCGATCACCTCTATGCTGCCTTTGGACATTATCCCCACTCCCAGCCACCATCAGCCATCAAAAGGGCCCTTCGCTCCAATGGTGAATGAGGAAATGAGGCTCCAAGTCTTCTTTAAAGGCCGCCCACTCGCCAAAGCAAAACCCACTGCCTATGCTCCAAATGGGTGGAGCAAAGAATTGGAAACGAATGACTCAGGGGTCACCCAATTTACTCCACTCTGGCCAGGACTCTACGTTATCGATTTTGTAAATTTGGAAAAGATACCTGGTGAATTCCAAAAACAACCATATGAAGCGATCCGACACCGGTCAACTCTTTCGATCCACGTTCCCGAAGTTCGTTAAAGATCGCGCCTTCCTATGTATTGGGGAAATGAACGCGGGTCTCGACGGATCCATCGATTAATAGGGGTATCATCCGTTGGATTCCTCTTGTTTATGGTCATTACCGGTCTTCTCTGGGCCAATGCCCGATTTCTTTACTGGAATTCAGGATACAAGGAAAAAGTGGGGAGGATATCACCCGCCCCACCCTTGGAATCGGCACGACTCTCCCACCATGACCTCTTCCTACAATTGCGCAGCAAAACCATTGGTCCTGACCGAAAAATTGAAGAAGTCCTTCTACGGCAGGACTTTGGCCGATTGTTCTATGAAGTTCGGCTGGCCGGCCCGCAGCCGGATTCGGTGATCTTAATAGATGCACTCACTGAAGAACGCCTTTCCCCAATCTCCAAAGACCTCGCTCCAATCATCGCACGGCAATATGTGCCCATCCAATCTCAAATTACTCATATCACAATGGAAACCTATACTCCTCGCAATACCAGTAATGAACAGGAAGCCATCCGTGTCCAATTTGGGGAGCCAAGCCCTGCCACCATCATACTGGACCGGCACACCGGGAGAATCCTCGAGGATGTTAGCCCTTGGCGACAATTTCATTTTCTCGTCAAACAATTACATCAACTAAATTTCTTTGGATTTAACAAGACCCTTTTGAACATTCCTGGCATTACCCTACTGATCATGAGCCTGAGCGGTCTTTGGTTGTGGAGGGTGCAGATCGCCAGAGAGCACCGCGCTCGTCAATCTAAGAAGACCCGGTGAGATTTGAGGAAGGGGAGCTCAAGAATCCCTCAAGAACCGCCCGCTCTCTCAAATAGGGCCCAAATTCATCTTTCGTTTTTCTCTTCGTTGAATCCGAGGTTTTCGCTCTCAGCCTCAAACGCACCAGACTTGCCCCTGTACCTCTTTTAGAGGCAAGGCCAACGACATGCACCGATCCACATCAGTCACCTGTGAGGAACAGCGCAGGCGGGAGAATGCTTTACCTGCTTACTTTCTACTTCTGCCGCACTGGGCCCTAAACAGCCCAAAATGCAGCATTTCCATGCATCCATCCGCAATAAATTAGCTCGATATGTTCCTACAACCTTTTCTTGACAAATCACTTCCTTAATGATAATGATATTAATAATCAAAACCATTTTAAAACTTAGCGGCGAAAACATCATGGAACATTCGGAATCAAAATTTCCTGAACGCACTGAGCATAGAATTCTCCGGATAACTCATTACAGAAAATTGGTCACCAAATCAAAGAGACATCGAAATTCGGTTTTCTCTTTTAAAATTGGACATACCATGGAACGCCTTTTTCTTTTCCTCGATATAAAGCAGAACCTGGTTCAATCACACAACAAGAAATAGGCATATGTTGAAATCGCCCAAGCCCCTTCCATTATCCCGCTCATATCCCTATGCACGGTCTCCTCTGCCTCCTAAGCTTCACATGCCCACTCAGACGCTCGGGAATCAATCAACCGCTGAATCGTGCCAAAGATGTTCAGGGTTTATCATTCGGGAGTATGTTCCAGGAATTGATTTTTCGGGCCTTGTAAATACATGTTTGAACTGTGGATCAAGCACCTACCTCCCCATGAGTCCATGATAAACCAACTGATAAAGCACCAATGCATCTCCCAACTCCTCAATAAATACATGACTGTTCACAGGAAACGAATCTCTAAAAATCGGAAAGGGCAACTAATATGAAGATCGGAACAAAGGCACCAACCATGCGCGTTCCCTGCATACTCAAAAATCAAACCAACCTTCTCTCGCTATCCGAATTTCATGGGCAAATATTCGCCCTGTGTTGGGTGCCACACATAAGAGAATTTGATGCGTGGTTTTTAGAAACACAAGTTAAAAAATTTGAGCAAGCTGGATCAGCCCTAGCCATCTTGGTGTCCAAGGACAACGGACTAGGAAGAGACTGGGTTCGTCCCCCTCATGAATTTTCTCTCACGTTTTTCATTGATCCCATTGGTCGCCTTCAGAGAACCTTTACCCTCTCACAGTCACTCTACCCC
>DOFS01000167.1 GCA_003523945.1 Nitrospiraceae bacterium
ATTTCACAACGCTGTCCTTCCTGAGCCTTCACGACCACTTCGTCTACGTGGTGAAAGACCGCATGAGAAACGACTCCATGGAATAGACCGTCATCCACCACCTGTGTGGTAGCGGGCGCGCCATCACCTCCTGTGGAGGTTTGTATTTGAAGAAGACAATTTTGAGTGTGAAGTTTCCAGGTCAGTTCAACAAAAAACGGTTCTCCGACCTCCACTTTATCCACCAGGACAGAACGTTCTCCAGATTCCAGATTAAGCCCGAAATCCAGCACCATATCCCCAACCTCCCAGCCGACCGTGGCCAACACCGGAATAGGACACCCCAACATGATCACGAATACGATGATCCACGCACCGACAAATGATTTCATCGGGTATCTTCCATCAGACAAGTTTGACAGTGAACCCACAATAGGCGTTCCGTGTGCTGGCCTTGGTACCTGTCGTCCCGTGCTCTTTCTTCGACGCTGATACCAGGTCTCAGCGTGTCTCTTTGAAAAAACTACTGCCTTTGAGGTGCTCATCGTCGGTACCCCAATGAACGGGTTTGTCTAATTTTTTGAGGAGAGGAATATGTTTGGAGCAGTGGATGAATGCCTCCTCCACTTCAACCAACGCCCAGCATTCCGGATGACGTCCTCCATTTACAGAGGCGTCGTCCCGGATGGCATCCGTGACGTTTGGAAGACGGATGATTTCGTCGTTGGTGAGGACTTTCGCTTTTCCGTTGACATGCAAACCAACCGTACTTTGAAAAAAATCGATGAACATCAACCCAATTTGTGGGTTTTCAAGGATGTTGCCGATACTCGCCATGACGCCGTTCCCACGGTATTCGGGATAGGCCAACCACTTGGAATCCAGGATTCTGACAAACCCGGTCGTCCCCGCCCGAAACGAGCAATCACATTCGCCCTTGGCATTGGCCGTCGAAATAAAGACCATATCCTGGCCGGCAATAAACGACTGCATATTGGCGTTGATTTCGCTTTCCATCTGATTCCGATAAAAGGCCGCAGCCCGTCGCTCTGTCCCAAACATCTGTTGGGCCCGATACTCACCTTCAGAACTCACGCACCGTTGCAATTGTTCCCGCTCTTTGTCCATCTCACCTCTTTGTCCATTGGCATATACCAAGCCGGTGCTAGCCTTTGTAAATGATTGAAAATCTCACACGGCCTTTCATGCCATCTTAGACCCACCGGCTTACCGAAGGAAAGGCTCCAGATTTTATACATTTCCCAAGGTGGAACAAGCGGAAACCCCACCCGCTTGGCGTGGTTCGCACCCTTTTTGGTGTTTCACCCACAGCACCCTTTGACCTCTGGATATCAACTGAACCGAGCCTTCCTGTTTTATCGGTAAAGAATAGGTTCGGAGGTCAGGTTCCTCCTTTCTCGTACGTCTTACATGTAAATGAGGACAATTCCCCGCCAATCAGAAATTGGCTGGTTCTCTCACCTCCGCAGGCCCCTGATTTACGGCTTAACGTAATCAATTCCTACACATGTAATCGGGATGGCAGCCTTTCTCATGGCTTTGTCTGCCAGGGGTCAGAGTCCTTTGGTCAGAGCGAACGACCGCAATCGTTCAGTTTAGGGGGGCGATTCTAGACGTGCGGGGATTCGATACCGGGCGGAACGTCGGGGACGCGTTTTTGGATCGGCAATGGCCGCTGCGCTCCGGCAAGGCCTTTACGGAGCCGGGCAACCTGTTGGTCTGTGTCAGGAGCCTGACTTGTCGGGCCATCTTTGCCATGGGATCTCTCCTGTGGTCGTGGAAACAGCGCCCGAAGAAGCTGGCGCAAGAACGGTGCCCTACACCGACGACTGTCATGCATAGGAAACGGGGGCGGTGTGGTGGGAGCTAGCTGGCCTCAGAATACCTCATGGCGTCTTGCGAGTGTTCCTCTCCTGGTAATTCTGTGCATGAGTTCCGGATGGACCTACGGGGCTGACAGGAGTTCTTTATCCCAAGTCACCATAGTTCGAACCGGACAGCCTCTCACCATTGATGGCCATCTGACCGAAGCAGCCTGGGAGCGGGCCGGGGTGGTGACAGAATTGACCCAGGCCTATCCTAACTCAGGCAGTCCGCCGAGTGCCCGCACAGAGGTGCGACTGCTCTTTGACCCGGATTTTCTGTACATCGGGGTGCTGGCCTTCGACGCCAATCCGGAGCAAATCGTCGCCAAGGAACGCCAGCTCGATATCGAAATGGATGGGGATGACCACGTGGTCGTGGCCCTCGATCCGTTCCATGACCTACGCCGGGGCTATTACTTTCAGGTCAACCCCGTGGGCAATCGGCGCGATGGGCTAATTTCCCCATACAACAAAGATGGTGGCGGGTTGCAGATTCAGTTTGAGTGGGACGGCATTTGGTATGCCGAGGCCGTGATCAATGCGCAGGGCTGGACGGCCGAACTGGCCATTCCAATGAAGACCATCAGTTTCAACGCAGACCAAACCACCTGGGGGTTCAACATAGAGCGAGTCATTCCTCGAAAAAACGAAACCATGCGATGGACCGCCGCTACCCGGACAAAACAGGTCGTGACAATGGGTGATGCCGGGAAATTGCACGGGCTCACCGGTCTGCGGCAGGGCATCGGATTAGACCTTGTGCCCTACGCCAAGCTCACAGCACGGGAGAGGCCAGGAGGCCATGATGAGCTCCTCTTCAAGCCTGGCGGGGATCTCTATTATAAGGTAACGCCGTCGGTGACGGCGGCCTTGACCATCAATACTGACTTCTCGGAAACAGAGGTGGACGATCGGAAAGTCAATCTGACACGATTCCCGCTCTTTTTTCAGGAGAAGCGCCGGTTTTTTCTACAGGATGCCAACTATTTTCAATTTGGAGGTGGCGGAACGTCACCATTGCCGTTTTTCTCACGCCGCATAGGACTGGGCACCGATCAGACACCAATCGATCTGCTGGGAGGACTTAAGATCACCGGCCAAATTGGGCGACTGAACATGGGATTGCTGTCGGTCCAGACTGACAAGACGGACGGCCTTCATTCAAAAAACCTCACCGTGGGCCGCGCAAGCGTGGGATTTCTCGATGAATCCTCCGTGGGAATGATCTTTACCAACGGGAATCCGCTTTCGAATGCCGACAACCGCCTGGGGGGAGCGGATCTCACCCTGAAGAGTTCGAACTTTATGGGATATTCGCAAGTCGTCGAATTGGACGCCTACCTCATGCGGTCGATTGGGGAAGGACAATCCGGCAATGCCTTTGGCGGACGACTTCTCTATCCGAATTTTTCCTGGGATGCGGGGTTAACATTTGGGCAATTGGGCACCAACTTCAACCCTGCCCTGGGGTTTATCGATCAGGCAGGCACGCGCAACTATTCGGCGTGGCTGGGCCGCTCCTGGCGCCCGGAAGGACTTGATTCGGTGAGGATTGGAGTGTTTGCCGAGGACAAGACCATGCTTGATGGTCGTCCGATCACCGGCTCTCTGTCACTTCCGGAAGTGACGGTGAGGTCGACCTCGCAGGACAGCATCTTTTTCACTCCCTTTGTTATGCGAGAGGAGTACTTCGAGCCGTTTGAACTCGCGCCCGGCGTCATTATTCCCCCAGGAGAATATAGCTGGCTGGCGTATCAGCTGCTGCTGGAAAGTGCAAAGACGCGCGTTGTGGCCGGATCGATCAACCTCGAGTGTTGCGCGTATCTCAAACGGGGTCATCGCATGAATGTGGACACGACGCTGGTCTGGAGGCCCAGTGTCTGGTTCAATCTAGCGGCAAACTATAGTCAGATCAGACTGGCACTACCGGATGGAAAGTTTACCGTGCATATCGGACAACTCAACCTCAACATGACATTTACGCGCAATTTGAGTTGGAATTTGGTGGGGCAATACGACAATGTATCGAAGGAATTCGGTGTGAATAGTCGAATGCGATGGACCGTGCAACCGGGCCGTGACCTCTTTCTGGTCTTCAACCACAATGCCGACACCGGGAATGGCTGGCATTCCAAGGTCTCGGAATTGACCACCAAGCTGGGGTGGACTTTTCGGTTTTGAAGAAGATGCCCTGGTCTCAAGGATGCACATTCGCGCGGAGTTATCTTGAGAACACTACAGCATTCTTAGGCAGATCCAGGCCGATACGCTGTTGTGAGACCACACTCCATTAAAAAACGATTCATCCCGATAGATGCTCAAGTCAGAATATTGAGGGTCCATCTCTTAGGCCGAACCAATAGGACATTACGTGGAAAGACCAGACAGGATCTCGCTGATCCGCTGATGGACCTGAAGGCTTTGCACGGCTTCCGTATGATCACCGGGGACGATGCCGACTGTGACCGGACCAGTCGTGTAGTTGCTCCAGTCTACCGGCCCTTTTCCGTGACGTTGCAACGTATTGGTGGTCCACCAGGCATAAACCGGCGCCTGGACAGGCTGGTTCTCATGGTCGCGCATAAAAATCGCACCGGCCTTGTCGAGGGCATATCCGACTTTCAGCATTTCCATAGATGAGCGCGCTTCCTCTTCCGACAGCAAATCTCGTTCTTTAGCCCACCGGATCGCATAATCCACCCGTTTCTCCTGTGGCAAGGCTCGCAGGTGTGCTTCCAACGCTGTACGCTCCTTATCAGGAAGCCGCAGAAAATCCTGTTTGCGATCGCTACGAATATAGGCCAGCATTTCTTCCGTTCCGGAGAGGATGTCCCCCGAATAAACATCGAAGTGGGGCTGGGTATCCAGAATACCGAGAAATGCGACCGACTGGCCTTGCCGCTCCAATTCGTGAGCCATGGCCAACGCCACCATCGCTGCTGG
>DOFS01000114.1:0-2061 GCA_003523945.1 Nitrospiraceae bacterium
TGATGGATGGGCATTTCGTTCCCAATTTAACCGTGGGGCCGCCAATGGTCGAAGCCCTTCGCAAAGTGACCTCCTTGCCGTTAGATGTTCATTTAATGATGACGAACCCGGATGCCTTTATTCCGGAATTCGTTGATGCCGGAGCCGACCGGTTGACCGTACATGTCGAAGCCTGTCCACATTTACACCGAACGGTTCAGTCTATTAAGGAACGACAGGTCAAAGCCGGAGTGTCCTTGAATCCCGCAACATCCGTGACCACCATTGAGGAAATACTTGGCGACGTGGATTTGGTTCTGGTGATGTCGGTGAATCCCGGGTTTGGAGGCCAGGAGTTTATCTCCTCCAGTCTGAACAAAATTCAGCGCATCCGGTCGATGATGACCAACTCCCGTAGCTCGGCTCATCTGGAAGTCGATGGGGGGATCAACCTCATTAACGTGGCTTCTGTGGTTCGCGCCGGCGCAACGGTTCTAGTTGCCGGTTCCGCCATATTCGGCAGCAAGAATATTCCCGAAACCATTCGGCAGATGCGAACCGCGACTCAGACAGTGATTGTTTAATCGGGCCCATGATTTCCCCCAATAATACTGACAGCCTTCATCCTCTCGAAATCCAGGTCTTACGTGCACTGGGAAAAGACCCTCAGCCACTCACCGACCTTCAACTTGCCCGACAGACGGAGCTGGCCGCCTCACAAGTCAGTATGGCCGTGGGATGGCTGCTCACCAAACAATTGGTGATCCTGACATCCGAAACCACCACGACCTATGTCTCCCTTACCCCTATCGGCACGCAATTCCAACAGGCCGCCTCTCCACCTGAATGGATTCTTCAAACGGTAAAACGTGCCGCGCAAGAGGGCTCATCACCCACCGTGAAGGACCTTCATAGCACAGGACACTTTCAACCCTCCGAATTGAGCCGCGCAATCGGTATTTTAAAAAAAGAAGGCGCCCTACAATTAGGGACAGGCGGGACCCTGGAAATCACAGGCCAGGGGAGTGCCACCACTGAGGCCTTGCGCTCGCTACTTGATCAGGTTCATGAGGGCTCGCGTCCCTTGGATTCGTTTGCTCCCGATCATCAGGCCATTCTTCGACAATACTCCGTCAAACGCGGCAATACGCAGGAACCCTTTCGAATTGATGATCATACCGAACGGGCGTATGTCCTCACCGCTGAGGGTCGAAATCTCCTGCCCCATTTACGCGAAGGAGCCGCTCAAGAGATTTCCCAATTAACCCCGGAACTTTTAAAAGACGGATCTTGGCGGAACGCCTCCTTTCGCAAATACTCCATCAATCTTCGACCTCCTCGCCTGGCCGTCGGTAGACGCCATTCCTATCGGGAATTTCTCGATACGGTGAAATACAAACTCACGAGCATGGGATTTCAGGAAATGCGTGGCGAACTCATTGAGACGGAGTTTTGGGATATGGACGCACTCTTTATGCCTCAATTCCATCCCGCCAGGGCCATTCATGATGTGTATTTTGTGAAGAATCCCAAAATGGCTAAGGCGATTTCTGAGCCATTTCTCAGCCAGGTGGGCCAAGTCCACCGCGATGGGGGAACCAGTGGATCGAAAGGGTGGAAGTACGAATATGACAGCGAGCGGGCGAAGCGCCTGGTACTCCGCAGCCAAGGCACTGCCGTCTCCGCTCGAACATTGGCACAAAACCCTCCGATTCCCGGGAAATTTTTTTCTATTGCCCGGTGTTTCCGTTATGACAATGTCGATGCCACGCACGCCACGGACTTTTTTCAAGTGGAAGGGATTGTGCTCGGCTCTGATATCAACTTTCGAACACTCTTGGGGCTTCTACAACTGTTCGCCACGGAAATGGCTCAAGCGAAGGAGATCCGATTTTTCCCAGCCTATTTTCCATTCACCGAACCCTCGGTGGAGTTGCATGTCCGTCATCCGAAACTTGGATGGATGGAGTTGGGGGGCGCCGGGCTTTTCCGCTCTGAAGTCACCATACCTTTGGGTGTGACAGTCCCCGTTATCGCCTGGGGGCTGGGGTTGGACCGAATGGCCATGATAGCCCTTGGGAT
>DOFS01000114.1:2283-3143 GCA_003523945.1 Nitrospiraceae bacterium
CAGCTTGTCGGCCGTAGTGCCTCCACGTCCGACATTGAACAATGGATGCCTTATGTGAAAGGGGAGGTGAAAGACGTCTCACCGGACACTGGTGAAGTGCGCGTGGAACTTCAAGATACCAATCGGCCTGATTTATGGTGTGTGGAAGGGATTGCCCGACAAATTCGATCCGTTTTAAATAAAGGGATGCCCCCTTACTCATTTTTTTCAGAGAAGAAGGGTGCCAAACGACGGATTCAAGTGGCCCAGGGCATGGAAGCCGTTCGACCCTATGTCGCGGCTTGCGTCTCGTTGGGATACCCCATGACCGCTGAGGGGCTCGACCAATGTATTCAAACTCAGGAGAAATTGGCCGACGCCTTTGGACGGAAGCGTGAGACAGTTTCCATCGGCCTCTACCGATACTCCTCCATTGCATTTCCTGTCACGTATGGCCTCGTGAAACCCGATGAAATTCGGTTTACGCCATTGGGTTTTGAGGAAAAAATGACACCTCATGAAATTCTCACCGTCCATCCCAAGGGTCTCGAATATGGATCGATCCTTGCCGGGTGCGAACGTTTGCCACTCCTTTGGGATTCTGATGGACAGGTATTGTCCTTTCCACCGATTATCAATAGCCGTGAACTCGGTGAAGTGCAGTTGGGAGACACCGATTTATTTGTAGAAGTCACGGGAACCGATCTCGGAATGGTTGTGTTGGCCTTGAACATTTTTGCCTGCAATTTAGCCGATCGTGGGGCAACCATCGAAACGGTGGAAATTACGTATCCCTACGAAACGGAATTCGGCACGACCATTAAATCCCCTCTGAGTATGAATCAATCTCAACGGATTTCCCTGGAGGCGATCGAGCAAGC
>DOFS01000622.1:0-4631 GCA_003523945.1 Nitrospiraceae bacterium
CTCTTGAACCGTGAGTAGTCCAGCATTGAGAATCTTGACTGTTAACTAACCTAATTATGAAACGCCTTTTCACAGTCATTGGTCTTGGGCGCTTCGGCTATAGCGTGGCTCAGGGATTGGTCACCAAAGGATGCGAAGTACTCGCCATCGACAAGGATGAGGAAAAGATCCAAGCGATTAGTGACATTGCAACCTTTGCCGTACAATGCGATGCAACAGATGAACGTGCGTTAAAAGCAGTCAGTGCTCAAAACGTCGATGTCGCAGTAGTCAGTATTGGCGAAAACATTGAGGCAAGCATTCTTATTGTTCAAACCCTCAAGGAAATGGGCGTAAAATCCATTGTGGCGAAAGCCGTGGCACCCATCCAGGGAAAAATTTTAATGAATTTGGGGGTCGATGAGGTTATCTACCCTGAACGAGATGCGGCGATCCGTCTCGCACACCGGCTCGTCTCACCAAGTGTGCTCGAATACTTAGAATTAGCGCCCGGCTTTAGCGTTGAAGAAGTGTCCGTTTCGGAAAACTTGTCAGGCTTAAGCCTCGAGGATGTCAAGTTGCGCGGCCAGCATAATTTGAACGTGATAGGAATTAAAAAACAGGTTACCCGAATGGTCAAGGGACGCATGATGAAAGAAGAAATCTTCAACTTCACCCCAAAACCAAATGACGTCATTGAAAAGGGTGATGTCCTTGTCATGATTGGCCGAGAGGAAGATCTCGACCGTTTTTGCAACAACGTGTAAGAAATATAACAGTTCCGTCAATTCCCTCTGCACTTTTTCGGTTTTCACCTCCCTCTCTCTCTTGTAAATTATTAGATTTTTTCCCTTTCGCACTATCTAGAAAATGCGGTTGGTTACCGAATTCTTCAATAGCTAAATTATCTTCCCAAAGGTTGGAGAGGTTTCCTAGACGTCATTTTTATCCATATTTTTCAGTTTGTTATAAATTTTATGAAATGGGGCCACTTCTTAAAACTTTAAAGTGAACGAAACCCCCAAGATTTTCAAAAAAAGTCTTGAATTGACTTCATAAATGACTGAACGGCCTTAAAGGCTTCATTGGCTTGTTTTTTGCTTCTGCAACCTTATCTAAGGTTCTCTCGTTATTGAACTCATAGATCACCTGGAAACATAAACCCCCTGGGGAAACTGTTATGAAATATCAAACTGTTTTAGATGAGCCCACAGAGACAGAAGTCGCTACAGGTAAAGCCGAGGAGGTCAAGCCTTCAATCAAAGGATTCGGGCCGGCTCTCGAATCATTATATTTTCGATCATTTGGCAGTCGGCCCCTTCTCAATAAGGACTCTGAGATCGAGCTGGCGAAGGAAATAGACCATGCGTCCAGGGCTATCCGGCTCATTATCAAGCAGAGTCTTCATCTCACACAGCCTTTAAAGAAAGGACCAGAGAGGGAAAAAACCATTGGACTGCTCAAGGAAACATATGCCTTAACCGGTCTTTCAGCTCCAGCAATTGAAAAATTGAAATCGATTTTGTTGGCCTTAGGCCAGACATACCCCTCAGTGCACTCAAGCACCCAGACTCTCTGCCAGCAACTTCAAAAGGCCAAATTCCAACTCGAAAAAGCAAAGTCCGAACTCGTCCAGCGGAATCTACGGTTGGTTGTGGACATTGCGAAACGATATACCGGCCATGGACTTGCCTTTCTGGACTTAGTGCAAGAAGGCAATATTGGGCTCATAAAGGCAGCAGAACGATTTCAATATCGCAAGGGATTCAAATTCAGTACTTATGCCACATGGTGGATTCGACAAGGGATTACCCGATCCCTTGCCGACCAATCTAGAACCATTCGCGTCCCTGTCCATTTAAATGAAATCTCCAATAAAATTGCTCGCACCTCAAAGCGATTGACACAACAGTATGCTCGACCAGTACACCTGGATGACATCGGGGAAGCGCTTAAACTTAGTGTGGAGAAAGTTCATGACACCATGCAGGCCTTTCAAGATCCGATATCACTAGAAACTCCGGTTGGGGATGGAGATACCTTTCTCACAGACTTCATTCCCGATATGGGAACGATGACGCCCGATGGACCTGTCTCACGACAGGAGACGAACCAACAGGTCGAACGGATATTGGATTCATTGACTCCAAGAGAACAAATGGTGATTCGCCTCCGATTTGGCATTGGCCAAGACGAGCCCTGGACACTTGAAGAAGTGGGACAAAGTATGTCGGTCACCCGGGAACGTGTTCGCCAGATTGAAGCAAAAGCCCTTCAAAAGTTGAAGGAGCCTGCCCTGAAGGATATGCTATTCTCCATTAAGTAAAAAATGCTGCCTCCTGGCCCTCATCACTCCTCCCATCCAGGTATTCTTCCATTGTATTGGTCATTGTGCCTAGACCAGGGCTTGTCAATCGACTAATTAGCGCATTAACATGCGTATGGATTCAATTCACCATTCATCTAGATGCAACGCCCCCATCCACTTAAAGACAAACGACATTGTTGCAACCAGACTCAATCTACAGACTTCGAAAAGAATTTAGAGGCCACCTCGAAGAATTCTATACCCAACTAAATTTGGCCCCCCCATACCATAGCATCGAGAAAGCGGTTCAACATTTTTCCAATACGCTCAGAACCAAACCTGAAGAATTCCGACAGGGACTCTTACATGATGCCAAAACAAAATGGGCTATATTTCAGGAAGTTTTTGTAGCCTCAGGCCTACAAAAAAAGCACCGAGGGATCATTGAACCACTAGCTCTCTCCTCTACCTATTCACCTTCAGCTGGTTCTCCTGAGTCGCGTCGATTCCTTAAAAATTTTTCACCTCAATCCCAGGAAAACACTACCAATGGAGCAAGTCACACTGATGCTCCCGATCCTTCCCCCCCCGAATAATCATTAACAACCATTGGAAAAAGCATACAGGTGTTTCGTTTCTGCAACATTCAGAAACGGAAAGATATTTTTTTTTCAAAAAACGCCATTATTTTTCATATGCCCACGTAGTACAAATTTTGCAGCTTAATTCCAAGGGGTTATCAAGACATAATGCGTCATCAACAAACACTGGAAAAAGCAACATTTCTCTCTGGCATCGGGCTGCATTCTGGCAACCCGACCTCAATCGCCATTCACCCAGCGCCGGTTAATACCGGAGTAGTCTTTGTGAAGCATGCAGCTGATCAAATTCAATCTTGCCCAGCTGTCATCTCATTTTTAGGCCAAACGGATCATTGCACCACACTCCAATCAGATGATTTTCATATACAAACAGTTGAGCATGTGTTAAGTGCTTTAGCTGGACTTGAAGTTGACAATGCTTACGTAGAATTACTTGGAAGCGAAATCCCGGCCGCTGACGGAAGTGCCGCCCCATTTCTCGACCTGCTTCACCAAAGCGGCATCCTCACACAGGAAGAACCACGCAGATACTTAAAAATCATCCAACCAATCAGCGTGGAGGACGGACAACGATCCATCAGTGTTCTTCCCTCAGCACTCCCTCAAATAACCTATTTGATCGAATTTCCTCATCCCCTTATACAACAACAAGAATATCACCATTTTTGTACGCCGTATGAGTACGGCAAAAATATAGCCGGAGCTCGCACATTTGCTTTTCGGAAGGAAGTCGAGTTTCTGTGGTCACGCGGACTAGGGCTCGGGGGTTCACTCCACAACACCGTCGTCTTTTCCGATACGGGTTTAGTCAATAATTCCGGCTTACGTTTCTCGAACGAATGTGTTCGACATAAAATTCTCGACCTAATTGGTGACTTGTCATTATTAGGGATTCCGATCATTGGTCATTTTTTCGCAAAATACGCGGGACACGCACTCCACACCCAATTGATCCAAACCATCATTCAAAACCCTGACAAGTGGATAATGTTGAATGCTGGAGAAACAGGACAGAACTGCATCCTCAACGGGAAAACATCCTCCGCTTCAACACTTCCCCTGCCTGAACTCCAGCCTGCCTTTCACGCGCTCTGATTTCCCCTTCTCCTTCCCGGTGCTTCCTCCAACAATTTTCACAATTGCCATCTGCCCTTCGGCAACTAAAAATGAAGACTAGGCCATTGTCTTCATCTCCTACTCGTGGTAGCGTCTGATCTGCCCATGAACCTCCAATCATTTGCCCGCACGCATCGTATAAACAGCCTGAAATTATTTTTCACAATCTGTATCATTCTGTCTCCATGGACGCCTGTCTTAAGCGCCACCCCAATCGAAAATGATCCTAAAGGATTCTTCGGCAGCCTCTGGGGCCATCCCCTCAAAAATCGCTCAGATTTGAAGAAAATCGATTCTCTTGACTCCATGCATATCTACACAATTAAAGATGGTGCACCCCGGCTGGGATCCACTGAGTTGGAATCCGTCAAGCTCTACACCTTAAATGGAAAGTATGCTCGAGCCCTCTTCCATTACCAGGGAGAAGCCATCCACGAAATCCTTTTAGAGTATCTGCGAAATGAGTTTGGAAAATCTAACGACCCGTATGGCTCCATGGTCAGGGGATTAAATCAGCAGTACACCTGGCGCGGACCAGAAACTGAAATCACGCTCACCTATCATGGTTTTCGAGAGCGGGGAATTTTAGCTGTCGAAGGCCGAATCTATGCACCGTTGTTTCTTGA
>DOFS01000622.1:4821-6748 GCA_003523945.1 Nitrospiraceae bacterium
GCTCGCCCAACGACCACAATCGAACAATTGGAGCATTTCCCGTTCAGCTAATCGGCTGGACCAGGCTTATGTGATAATCCAATGCACCACGTCCAGCAAGCATAGGACGACAACTTTCCAGGGTATCCACTGTCGGGTTGGCTCGCATTATGTTATCGAGAAAATCGGAATTATGGACTTGGTTGGAAACCAACTGAGGGAAACCATTTAAATCTGTCCTAACAGGTTTTTAGATAGAATTCCCATGTATTCTGTCTCTACGCATTACCTGGCTGACCTCTTCTGGTGATAGTTCTCCCTCAAAAAATTTTCTTGTGAAGCACTTGACTCCTGATAAAACAAAGTTCACTATGGGCCCGTTTTTGTAATTCAGCCTGGCCGAATACGAATAAGGACTCCATGTCCAATCACATTCGCTCGGATCTTCTCGCCCTCAATCCGCACCAAACGGTATCAATTCAGCGCGTTGGCCGTGGACACCATCAGGTCATAATCGTGGATAATTTCTATCAATACCCTGATGAAATCCTGAAAATTGCGTTGACCCTTCCCTATACCGACCGCTTCGAAATCGTGGGGAATTTTCCTGGAGTTCGAGCCCGACTCAATTTTGACCACGGGGAACTTGTGGAATCTCTAAGCGCCCTTTGGGGATGCCCCCTCTTCACGTTTTTCTCACCCCAACCAGTCGTCTTTCAAGGTATAAAAACTGACAACTACCGGCTTAATGTTGGGCAACGGCAACCTCACATCGATCAGGATATCACCGCCATGGTCTATTTGAATCCTGCAGATTCATGTACGGGCGGCACCGGCTTATATCGCCACCGACCGACAGGGCTCGAACGGGTACCACCCATCCCTGACGCAACGATTCGACAACTTGCGAACCAGTTGGAACTAAGCGACGAATTTTTAACCAGCCAGGAAGGATACGAAAACTTCCAGAATAGCATGGTATTCAATCCACTCTTCGCATGTCGGAACAATGGGTATATCAATGATGGAAACGAATATTGGGAATTACTGAAACTCATCGAGATGCGACCAAACAGATTGATGATGTTCGATGGACGTTGTTTTCATTCTCAGTATATCCAACCCGGCCAATACAATCAGGCTTTTCGGGTGAATCAAATTCTCTATCTCAGTCAAAGGGAAAAAACATGATGATGGCTCAATTACCACGCCGTTTTCTTCTCTACATTGGCTTTTCGGTTTTTTTCTAGATTCGCCCCTCATTTTTTCAAAAGATTTGGCATGACTTCTATTTGAAGGAGTTGCTTCGGTCAGATCCGGGTTACAAAGATGGCAGGAATATTCATTTCCTCCTCAACAAGGAGGAACGCTGAAACCAAGCAAAACTCAAGACAGGTGAAAAAAACTTAATCAGTGGAAGAGTTGGAATGGCGAGGACTTTGATGCTTTAAACAATTCAACCCCGTTTTGTTCCCTGCAAATGAGTTTCCTCCTCGTACCCTTTCACCACCAGGAGGAACAGGCAGGCCACAACAAACATGACACCGGCAAAAAACCAATAGTAAGCAGGGCCAGCCAACGCAACAGTTCCATCCGCATTCTGAATCCAATAATTCACAAAGGCAGTAAACCCGTTTCCTAAGGACACTGAAAGCAAAAACAATCCCATCATCAGGGATTTGAGTTTGAGTGGAGCCTGGGTATACGAAAACTCAAAACAGGTAATAGACACCATGACCTCCGCAGCTGTGATCACCATAAAGGCCAATAACTGCCAGCCAATCGCCGGTTCCATCCCTAATGCAATTTGTTGTTCAATATAAGCCGAGATCAGAAACGCCGCAACCGTCAGAAAAAAGCCCATGGCCATTTTCCGCAATGATGTGAGCCGAACGATTCTATTCAAAACCGGATAGACTCCATAGGTAAACAAAGGAATAAACACCAT
>DOFS01000547.1 GCA_003523945.1 Nitrospiraceae bacterium
GGGACATCGGAGAGGAAAAAATTGTCCTGTTTCCCCTCCGGTCGCTAAAAATTCGGAAACCCTGCGACCTGAGAGAAGAATTTGTGTTACCACAGGATTATTTAGATAGCGTGTATATCAAAACGTTTACGGGTCCAATTTTCTTCGGCTTTTCCCACTTCTTAATCGATAACATTAAACAATTGCCGTCAGTCAAGATTCTTATTTTTGAGATGAATCGCGTGCCGTATCTTGACCAATCAGCCGCACATGCCCTGGAATTAGTCTTTGAATACATGCAAAAGCGGGATATACGAGTCCTGTTGGCCAACATTAACCCTCAACCGTTAGAGATGCTCCGCGCGGTTGATCTGACGCCAAGAATTATTCCAGAACACCATATTTTTGAAGATATTTTTGATTGCGTACGATGGCTGGAGGAAGAGTTTGTCTCAGACAAAACTACCTTGAATCCACGGGTGATTTAATTCTAGGGAGTCGATTCCAAAATGAAGGTGTCGGCAAGAAACTGACACCACTCACGAACCCCAACCGCATTTTGTAAGGATCGTAGGTACCCTATGCTAAAACCCTCTTTAAACTTTTCCGGTTTTTCGATCCCGACCGTTGGCTATGTCGTTCTGATGGTCGGCGTTGCCCTGGTCATTTCTCTCGTGGATGGCATGTTGCCGTTGGGTGTGTCAATTGGCGAAGCCTATACCATTTTGGTGTTAATGGGCTTCATGGCAAAAGACATGCGGTTGATCTATGGCGGGGCCATTGCCGGGACGATTCTGACCTTAGAAGGGGCGTTTATTTCCGATCCTGGCGTGGCCTTATGGATGGCAGAAATCAATCGGGCGCTTTCTATCTTCGTCATCTGGCTGGTCGCCGTGTTTGCTCTAGGACAATTGCGGTTTATGAAAGAGCAGAAGGAATCGGAAAAAATGAAAATGGCCTATGAACTCTTGAAACAGGAAACGACTTTTCTGAAACTAAATCAGGAGATTGCCGTCTTATCCAATACCAATGACCCGGTGGAGGATGCGTTGAAAGGTGCCATGAAAATCATTTGCGACTATACGGGGTGGCCGGTCGCACATCTCTACATTCGTGACGGCGATAAGGATCTCTTGAATCCAAGCAAAATTTGGATTTTGAGGGACTGGGGGAAATTCGAAACGTTTCGTCAGGTGACAGAATCGACGAAATTTTCTCCTGGAGAGGGGTTGCCGGGCCGGGTATTGGCCAGTGGAAAGGTGGCCTGGATTAAAAATGTGACAAAGGATCCCAATTTCCCTCGCGCCCGCCTTGCCAAGGAAATAGGCGTGAAGGCCGGCTTTGCCTTTCCCATCCTTATTGGACCGAAAGTGGTGGCGGTGATGGAGTTTTTCTCGGAAGAAGCGATGGAGCCGGATGCCAAGCTCCTGGACGTCATGGAAATCATCGGCTATCTGTTGGGTCGCATCTTTGAACGAGATCACGCCGGTCTCAAACGGGGCGAATATGAGGATCACTTGAGGCGTCTCTACGGCCGCATCAAAGCGGTGCGGGAACTAGAAAACGTACCGGGTGATCACAAGAGAACCGCCGAAGGCATTCATGACGAATTACGATAAATAGTCTGAGCAGTCCAAAGGTGTTCCATTTCCGCTGCCCTTCAAACGCAAGAAGCTGTCTAGTCCGTTAAGTGCAGAAGTCTCTCCAACAGTTGCCTTAAGGGCATCAAGGCCTCGCGAATATCAATCTTGCAAACACGAAATAAGTGAATCCCCCATGCCGAGGTGTTGATTCTCTATCCATCAGCACGTCAGATGTTCGGGGAAAACGGGATCTTTATTTTCATTGACAATTTATGTCCGTACTTTAGAATGGCGCATTGAAAAATCACCACATGGATAATGAGTGATAGCAAAATAGGAATTATGGCCTTCATCTATTTTCAATAGGGGGAATGTATGCCTGATAAACCGGTTCGTGCCATTGATCCCCTCGGTATTGTTGCTCTGGCGGACGTCCTCGTAAATCATGGGCCCCTATACTGTTCATGTGAAGGCAAGCCGGGCCCTGGCTGTTCCTGTCAGGACAAGCCTCCTGGCTGTTCATGCGAAGATAAGCCGGGTCCTGGCTGTTCCTGTCAATTGAAGCCGGTCAAAACAGATATTCTTGAGGTGGTGTCCAATCCGATTTTTCGTGAAGTTGTGGCAGGAATGGATATCAAAAAACTCAAGAGCATAGAAGATTTCCTGTCTATTGTGGACGAAATCCGTACAAAAATGAATTCGTCCAGACTTCCGACCCGCTCCACGGAGAAGAAAAAATCCTAATATTTGATTGAAATTGATTTCTCTTACCTTAAAAAGGCGCATGGGAAAAATCACCAGGGGATTATGCGAGACATCGCTGGATCTGAAAATTTCCCAATTAGAAAGGGGTAACCATGCCTGATAAACCGGTTCGCGCCGTTGACCCCCTCGGTATTGTGGCTCTAGCCAAGGTCCTCGCACAATATGGACACAATGAATGTGGGTGTGAACTCAAGCCGGGAGGTGGGTGTTCATGCCAAGACAAGCCAGTATGTCCGTATGATGTTCAGTGTACATGTGAAAGCAAACCCGAACACGCAGACATCCTTGAAGTGATGTCCAATCCTGTTTTTCGAGAAGTGGTAAAAGGATTGGACATGAACAGGCTGAAGAGCATAGAGGATTTTGTATCTATTGCAGACGAAATACGTGCGAAAATGAATGCCAAACATACGACTCGCATCCCTAGCAAAATGAAATCCTAATTTAAAGGAAAGCTCCTATGCCAACCACCTTACTCATGCCTGAAAAACGCGGAAAAAATGGCCTTCCTACTTTTGAGAATTTCATTGAAGAGCGAATAGAAGGAGCAGGAGATATCTTTCTTGTTTCATTTCTCAACGGATATTTGTTTTACAGTCCCCTTTCGAATTTCAGCATGATTCTTGACGAATTTGGCGCATCGACCGTCAGAAAATATTTTCGTCATGAGACGCTCTTACCAAAGGAGCAATCTCTGATCGATGCCCTCGTCAAACGCCGGGTGTTCAAGATTCCCGAAACGCCACAGCGGTCCTTGATCAAGCCGAGCACACGATGGGCCCCAACCAGCGCGACCTTCTCCAACACTCAGAAGTGTACCTTGCGGTGCACGTATTGTTATGCGGAAGGTGGGAGGTTGGAAGATCTAGATATTCCCTTGCCCGTAGCGAAAGGGGCAATCGATTTAATTGTTCAGAACGCACACATGCAAAATGTGGATCCGTCCATCAGGTTTTTAGGAGAAGGGGAAGCCACGGCCAGTTGGGGTATATTTCGGGAAATTATTGAATACTACAAAGAACAGTGCAGGGACAACCATTTCAAACCCTCCATTTCGTTAAGCACGAATGGTGTGTTTGGCCAATCACGGCTGGATTACATTGCAGAAAACTGCACTCATCTGACCTTCTCCTTGGATGGCGTGCGAGAAGTGCATGATGAGCATCGGGTCCTGCCGAATGGCGGAAGCTCCTTCGATCGCATTATTGCCACCATGAAGGGGCTTGAGGTGCGTGGGAGGAACTACGATATCCGATCCACGGTAACCGCAGCAGGTAGCGCGACGTTGGCGGAATTTGTTGCGTTTGTCGGGGAGAACCTACAATGCAAAAGTCTCCACTTCGAACCGGTGTTCGATGCCACAAACGTGACAAACCTGAAGGACCAGATTGCACATCTTGATGGGCAGATTTTTGTTGAGAACTTCCGCACCGCAAGACAAGTGGCTGCTGGATTTGGAATCCAATTGCACTATTCAGCCGCTTCTCTGAAACACCGGGAGACGTTTTGTGGTGCCAGTGATGCGAGCAACTTCCTGGTCACCTCGCGTGGAATTGTGACTTCATGTAACGAAGTTCTTCAACCTACGGATCCGCGGTCCAAGTTGTTTCAATATGGAGCGTGGAATCAGGAGGATGGTGAATTCGTTCTGGATCATGAAGCGATTGATCGTTTAGGGAAACTTAATGTTCATGACATGCCGAAGTGCCAGGGGTGCATCGCAAAATATAATTGTGCAGGAGACTGCTATGCCAAGAGTGCCTCCTCGACCGGCGAACCGGCTTCGGCGGGATACACGGAACGGTGTCATATCACCCGGGAATTGCTCAAAGATAATCTGCTCCTTGCGCTCATTTTTAAAATGGCTGGTGTTAACGCGGGTGGGTCAGTCCACCATGCTTGTCCCATGTAATTTTTAAAACGCGGACATTATTTTTCAGAGGTGTCATTTTGAGACAGACAGGCCTAATCGGAATCCGGCAGGATAGAGTAATCGAATAGAGCAAATTCTGATTGCCCCCGATTCAATGCCCTGCCGTGATCAGAGGCTGGAGATTCAGCTACAAAATGGCCATAGCTGATACCAGTGCCGACACTTGAACCGATGCTCGCATTGACGCAACTGCGCGCCGTACTGTCTGGCTTGCCAATCTACACGATTCGCGATGCGCACGACCTTTGGCTTTCTCTTGTAGCTTCGCCGCGCATAGCCTCCGCGACCTTCATGGTAAGCCAGATACAGGCGCTTGGGATCCCATTTAGAGATGCCGAGGTCTCGGCTGCTCTTGTGGTTGTACCAGCCGATGAAGTCCAGGGCGTCCTCCATGGATGAGCGGCTATTGAAGAACCCACCGGCCTCATCCTCATATTCCTCCCATGTCTCATCTTTAGCTTGGGCATAACCTTCGGCCGACGATTGGGGTCCGAGTGGAATGAACAGGAACCAATCCCATGGGGGCGTCGCGTCGTGGCGAAACGCCGACTCTTGCTTGACGAAGGCCATGAGAATGTGGGGCGGCGTGCCCCACCTGTCCTGGGATTCTTTGGCCGCATCGTACCACTCGGGGTATTGGTCGAAAATCGTGCACAGATTCTCCTGATTCTTGGGCGGCATTGACGCGCAACCTGCCGACAGTGCGATGGTCATCACCAGAAAACCAGGGATTACCTTTGTCGAAATCAAATGGTTGCCCCGCATTCTACGCATTCTAATGGATACATGAGTGCAAATCGAACCCTACAGGGCCAGTCGACAAGGCAGATGCGTGATTCTTCGCGTTGTTGCACTACTCTCAAACGCTGAGGAATATGATGGCCCGTTCGCAGGCTGGATACAAAACTTTCGGACAATGGCGCAGTTCAACTACCTCATCCCGTTGAGTGCTCTTTATGTGATTTTCGTATTTTTAAAAAACTCATGTGCCCCGAAGTTTTAGTATATCAATGGTGCAACATTTTCCCTTTGACGAGATTGAGTGAGTTGCCATAACTTTTTTCCTTGCATGTACCAGCCAGTCATCCATTGATGGTACCCTGGTGATGCTTCTCATTGTGGTGGGGAGTGTCTAGAACCGGAGAGGGAGACCGGAGGAAAGAGAGTGCTGAAGCTTGTTGATCAGTCTTCGCAAAACGCAGCGATTTTTGGCCGTTGGCGCGAACTACGGCTCGTGATGCCCTTTCGAGGACGGCACACGGTAAAATTCAGATTTAAACGAAACGGAATCAAGAGTCTCCGCTGTAGTTCAGACAGATCCTAGGGTTCTGCCTCCTTTGGGTTGAGGACTTTTTTGCTCTCCTTTGCTTGCGGTGCCTATCCAAAATGGTCAAGAATCCCATGACAAACGAATTGATAGAAAGGACTTCGTGCTCTCCCATTCTGTTCTGATTGATGAGAAAACCATTGAGACGCGGGTTGGGGAATTAGCCAATCTGATTGCTACCGATTTGCCAACGCGACAGCCAATCCTGCTTGGATTGTTGACCGGAAGTTTTGTCTTCCTGGCTGATCTTGTGCGACACCTTTCACACCATGGTATAGAACCAAAAGTCGAATTTTTAAAAGTTTCCCATTATGGTGACACCAGTGATCCCAGTCAGTCAGTCCGCTTTCTCAGAGAGCAACTTCCCCGTCTCACCGATGAAGTGGTAGTGGTCGTGGATGATATTTTCGATTCGGGGTTCTCGTTGCATGCGGTGAATGAACATTTGAGACAACAGAAGCCGGCCTGGGTTCGATTCTGCACCCTATTGGATAAGCCAAGCCGTCATCAGGTGGCCCTTAGGGTAGATTACGTCGGATTTGAGATTCCAGATGTCTGGATTATTGGTTATGGTTTGGATCTAGGAGGAGAGGGTCGGGCTTTACCCTATTTAGGGGCAGTTGAGGGGGCAAACCAGGAAGCCCGTTAAAAAGGACCTCCTCGCCCAAAGAAAGGGCTGTAAAGTGAGTCCCGGCCAGAATGAAAAGACCGAACTTATCAAAAATTAATTTTTACCATGCGGGTTCTCGGAGAAAACTCTAAGGGCGGCTTTTCAACATGAGAATGCTAAAGCCTTGCGGCATGCTCCGAAATTTCACACAATAGGTTTTCTTTTTCTGTGTCTGACAAGAAGCTGGCCTTCACCCCATTCCTAGCCAATTGAAGGATGTCGGTTGGCTGGAGATTGAGCGCCCGCTGGACCGCGAGATAATTTTCCGTAATGTATCCCCCAAAGTAGGCGGGGTCGTCGGAGTGGATCGACACGCATAACCCTCGCTGGAGAAGCAGCTTCAAAGTATGTTGATCCAGGGAAGGGAACACTTTGAGTTTTACATTCGAGAGCGGGCAAACCGTGAGAGGAATTTGGGTCTGTGCCAGATGCTGAACCAGGGATTCGTCCTCAAGACAGCGAATTCCGTGGTCGATGCGGGCGACTTTGAGTAGGGCGAGGGCTTGCCAAATATATTCCGGAGGACCCTCTTCCCCGGCGTGAGCCACGGTCAGCAATCGTTCAGTCCGTGCACGATCAAAGACTTTCTGAAAAAGCTCGGGGGGATGACCCTTCTCGGAGGAATCGAGCCCCACGGCCCATACCCAGTCTCGATAAGTCAGAATCATTTCCAGGGTCTGCCTGGCAGAATCGGGAGGGAGATCGCGAAGGAAACAGGGAATCAGTTTGGAGGAGAGGTCCAGCTCGGTGTGAGCTTGCTCGAGCGCCGCGTGAATACCTGAAATCACGGTGTGAAAGTCCACCCCTCGGTTCATATGCGCCTGGGGGTCAAAAAAGATTTCCACGTGGCGGACATTCTCCTTCACCACGCGTCTAAGGTAGGCCCAGGTCAGATCAAAGAAATCACGTTCCTGTTGTAAAACCCGCGATCCTTCATAGTAAAGATTTAAGAAGGACTGCAAATCTCGAAAGTTGTAAGCCTGCTTTAGCCCTTCACTTGTGGTAAAGGGAAGAGATAGGCCGTTGCGCTTTGCGAGATCGAACATCAACTCCGGTTCAAGCGTCCCTTCGATATGGAGGTGAAGTTCAACTTTGGGAAGATCGCAAATCCATTGGTCGAGTTCGTTCTGATTCATGTGTTAACCTGTGAACGGTAAATTTGGCCTTCCTGAAAAATATTCATTCCAAATTGACACACATCATGAGAATTCATAAGCTTGTATGAAATGCGGGGTGAAACGATCTGCGATACGCTCTCTCAGACTTTGCCATGTGTGGTCTAATTCTGAATTGATCGGGGTGCCTATTTATTATGTATGATCCGCAATACCAAAAACAGTACTGGAAGAAGAACAAGAAAAAGATCCAAGCCAAACGGCGTGAGATGCAGGAACAACTCACGGCCTATCAGAAGGAATACTACCGAAAAAACCGGAAAAAACTTTTAAAGTATATGGCAAAGTGGAGAGAGGAGAATCAAGACAAGATTCGGGGATACGCAAAAAAACGGCGAAAGAAAAAATGACC
>DOFS01000360.1:0-3181 GCA_003523945.1 Nitrospiraceae bacterium
TGGACAGGATTTGAATGGAGATAGCAAAGCTGACCTTGTTTTTAGGAATACGAATGGTAATGCTGCAGTGTGGCTGTTGAATGGGGCAGCAGCGCCCCTGTCCATCGTCTCTCTCGGAGGGATAAGTGCCGAATGGGAAGTAGAGGGAGTAGGCGATACCGATGCCGATGGCAACGCAGACATCATCTGGCGCAATACCACGACGGGCGCGGTGGCGGTGTGGTTGATGAACGGAGGAACCCGGATTTCGGCGGGCTTTCCCGGCACAGCGTCGACCGCATGGTCTATTCAGGGAGTCGGGGATCTCAATGGGGACGGCAAGGCCGACCTGGTCTTTAGACACACGAATGGCAACGTGGCGGTCTGGTTGCTGAATGGGACCGCAACGCCCTCTTCTACCGGATCCTTAGGTGTGGTGAGCTCCGACTATCAGATTTCAGGGGTGGGTGATACCGATGCCGACGGCAATGCGGATATCATTTGGCGCAATACCACGAACGGCGCGGTGGCGGTGTGGTTGATGAATGGGTTGACCCGGACCTCTGTGGGCTTTCCCGGCACGGCGTCGACAGCGTGGACCATCCAGGGAGTCGGTGACCTGAATGGAGATGGCAAGGCCGATCTGGTCTTTAGAAACACGAATGGCAACGCGGCGGTCTGGTTGCTGAATGGGACCGCAACGCCCTCCTCTACCGGCTCCTTAGGTGCGGTGAGCCCGATCTGGCAGTTGAGACAAGTAGGCGATACGGATGCCGATGGCAACGCGGATATTATCTGGCGCAATACCTCGAGCGGCGCGGTGGCGGTGTGGTTGATGAACGGGGTGACCAGGACTTCCGTGGGCTTCCCAGGCACGGCGTCGACGGCTTGGGAAATTCAACCTTAGCTTGATGCACCTGCCGAATAAAGGGCCTGCTATAGGTGACTCTCGCTTCTTTCACAAGCGAGAGTCACCTGGCTGGATGACGCAGATCCCTACTCCAGATGAAATGGTTGATCGACCTTGGTCTTTACATTAAATTTTCCCAACCAGATCCAACCCTGGCTTCAAGGTCTTATCGCCGGGGGACCAGCTGGCGGGACATACTTCGCCTTTTCCTTCTCTAACATGGACGGCAGCCTGGAGTTTTCGTAAGAGCTCCCGACCATTCCGTCCAATGCTATTATCGTGAATTTCTCCAACTTTGAGCACACCGTCCGGATCGATGAGAAAGCTCCCGCGTAACGATACCCCTTCATCCTCCAAATAGGTTCCGAAATCCCGGCTTAGGCGGCCCGTCGTATCAGCTACCATGGGAAACTGAATATTTTTTATGGCAGGCGAGGTATCGTGCCAGGCTTTATGCACAAAGACCGAATCGGTGCTGACGCTAAGAACCTCAGCCCCCAGTTTTTGAAATTCCGGATACAACTCTGCCAGTTCTTGCAATTCAGTTGGACAAATAAACGTGAAATCTCCCGGATAAAACACCAGCACCAACCACTTTCCCTGACATTCCGACAGAGTCAGTGAACGAATTTGCTCTTTGTGGAAAGCCTGGTATGTGCCATCCGGGATCGTCTGTCCAATTTGCATCATCATGCTTTTCGACCTCCTTTATTGAAACGAGTTGATATGTTTAACACAAGTGTTGCAGAGCAGATATTCGGGCGTGGGTATCTGAACTCCAATTCTCAAGTTACTTAAACAAATCTAATCCCGGAATGCAAAAAACTTTCCGAAAATTTTCGCCAGGGTTTCTTACAGTATAGCCTCTTCAATTGGTCCTATATGATATGTAGGTTAGCGTCATAAGTTGATCATATGTTTACTCACCTATTCATTACGAAATCATCAATAAAAAGGAGCGATTCGCATGGCCAGAAAGCAACCCACTCAATCTTCTTCTACTTCCGACCGTAAAATCGTGAAATACGCAGACCAGACTGTCGAGACCGGTACAGGAGGGGAAGTGCACCAGACAAGCGGAAAAACCAATCCGGTATTAACCACTCAGCAGGGCATTCCCGTCGCGGATGACCAAAACTCGCTGAAAATCGGAGAGCGGGGTCCAACCGCATTGGAAGACTTTCACTTTCGGGAGAAGATGTTTCATTTTGACCATGAACGGATTCCAGAACGGGTTGTGCATGCCCGAGGGTTCGGAGCTCATGGGTATTTTGAAAACTACGAATCTCTGGCAGATGTCACCAGAGCCGACCTCTTTCAACGACCACGTGATAAAACTCCGGCATTCGTCCGCTTTTCTACCGTAGCCGGGAATAAGGGCTCCTTCGATTTGGCAAGAGACGTCCGGGGATTTGCCGTAAAGCTGTATACCAAAGAGGGGAATTGGGATCTTGTGGGCAACAATATGCCCGTGTTCTTTATTCAGGACGCCATGAAATTTCCAGACCTCGTTCACGCAGCCAAAGCGGAACCGGATCGTGGCTTTCCCCAGGCGCAAACCGCGCATGATAACTTCTGGGACTTTATCTCTCTGACCCCCGAAAGTATGCATATGATCATGTGGACCATGTCGGACAGGGCTATCCCCCGTTCCTTCCGTTTCATGGAAGGGTTTGGCGTTCACACATTCCGGCTTATTAATGGTCAGGGAAAATCGACCTTCGTAAAATTTCACTGGAAACCCAAATTGGGGATGCAATCCGTGGTGTGGAACGAAGCCGTAAAAATTAACGGAGCCGATCCGGACTTCCATCGCCGGGATTTATGGAGTGCCATTCAGCAGGGTGATTATCCGGAATGGGAACTGGGTCTCCAGCTTTTCGATGATGATTTTGCTCAACAATTCGATTTTGATGTGCTCGATGCGACCAAACTCATTCCGGAAGAAATTCTACCCATTCGACGCGTGGGGCGGCTCGTTCTTGATCGCTGTGTGGACAATTTCTTTGCTGAGACCGAACAGGTCGCCTTTTGTACGCAAAACATTGTGCCGGGCATCGATTTTTCAAATGATCCCTTATTACAAGGGCGGAACTTTTCCTACCTCGACACGCAGCTCAAACGGCTTGGCAGTCCGAATTTCACTCACATCCCCATCAACGCTCCCAAATGTCCGTTCAGTCATTTTCAACAGGACGGCCATATGGCCATGCAGAATCCGAAAGGCCGTGCCAACTATGAACCAAATTCCTGGCCCGGGGAAGCGGGAGGTCCCAGGGAATCCCCGGAGAA
>DOFS01000360.1:3371-3668 GCA_003523945.1 Nitrospiraceae bacterium
CCGATCATTACAGCCAGGCCCGACAATTTTATATCAGCCAGACCGAAGTGGAACAAACCCACATCGCGAATGCCTTAGTCTTTGAATTAAGCAAAGTGGAACATCCTGAAATCCGGAATCGTATGGTTTCCCACCTGCTGAATATTCACCAGGATTTGGCTAAACAAGTAGCCAAGGGGCTGCGCCTGAAGGACATGCCTAAACCTGCGGATGCTGCAAAACCCACACGAGAGGATCTTGAACAATCACCCGCACTCAGCATTCTCCTTAATAGCCCCAATACCTTCAAAGGGCGAA
>DOFS01000293.1:0-17010 GCA_003523945.1 Nitrospiraceae bacterium
ACGGTTCTCGCCTTCACCTATGACAATGGCGTTATCATTGCCGGAGACCGTCGCGCCACCGAAGGATTTCAAATCGCCGCGAATCGTATGGAAAAGGTCTTTCAAACCGATGGCTTTTCCGCAATGGCGATTGCCGGAGCTGCAGGACCCTGCGTGGAAATGGCCAAACTCTTCCGCATCGAGCTGGAGCACTATGAAAAACTTGACGGGCAACCCTTAACCTGCGAAGGGAAAGCCAACAGGTTGGGCCATATGGTAAAGGCCAATTTTCCGATGGTCTTGCATGGACTCGTCGTCATTCCCCTGTTTGTCGGCTTTGACCATAACCGACAGGTTGGTCGGCTCTTCAAATATGACATCACGGGTGGACGGTACGAAGACACAGAATTTCACGCGGTCGGCTCGGGGGGAAAAGATGCTCGATCGACCTTAAAAGAATATTTCCGGAAAAATTTACCAGAAGCGGATGCCGTCCAAGTCGCACTTCGAGCCTTACTCAATGCGGCCGATGAAGATGTCGGGACCGGGGGGCCAGACCTGGTCCGGCGAATTTTTCCGACCGTCAAGTTGGTCGATCACCAGGGAGTTCGTGATGTGGAAGAAACACAATTAGCTGCGGTGTGCGAGGCTTTGTTGAACCAGAAACAGGAGACTTAAACCGTGGCACTGCCCTATTACGTTTCACCCGAACAAATGATGCAAGACCGGGCGGAGTATGCCAAAAAAGGCATTGCCAAAGGTCGATCCATCATTGCCATGGAATATTCTGATGGGGTGCTGTTTGTGGCCGATAACCCCAGTGCTTCTCTGTTTAAAATTTCTGAGATTTATGACAGCATCGCCTTTTCCGGAGCGGGAAGATACAGTGAATTTGAAAACCTCCGGAAAGCCGGTATTCAACATGCCGACGTCAAAGGTATGATGTACAGCCGGGAGGATGTGACCGCCCGATCACTGGCCAATGGGTATTCCCAAATTCTCGGGACACTCTTTAGCCAGGAAATGAAGCCCTACGAAGTAGAACTTCTCCTGGCTCAAGTCGGCGAATCCCCTGAGCGAAATGAGCTGTACCGCATCTCCTTCGATGGGAGCATTGTCGATGAACGAAAATTCACGGCCATCGGAGGACGATCTGAAACGATCTTGACCTTGCTCAGAAAAGAAATCCCTGAGACCTGCCCGTCCCTGAAAGAGGCCCTAGCGCTCTGCCAACATGCCTTTGAACAGGGCGCTGATCCGCGATCAAACTTAGAAGGATTAGAAGTCGCTCTCCTAGACCGCACTCGAATAGGGAGAAGATTCCGTCGGATCCCGATCATCGAAGCTTCCCAAATTCTGTCCTAACACCTCCCGATCTCCGTCCCTCGCTCAGTTGAACATTGAATGATGTGGGTGTATTCTGAGGATAGGACCAGTTAAAAAGTCTCAAAGAGTCTGGTGTGGTCTATTCCAAAATCTCGAATAGTGAAAAAAAGAACATGTCAAGAAGGTCTACTATGACCGTACCCTTTCGAGGAGGAATTCCATAAAGATTGACGGGTGTAGCCTTCAAATGAAAAGGAGGCTGGTTGAGGGACGTGGGCAACATGTCTTTGAAAGCCTCAGGAGAGTGACAGTCCGGGTATGATGAAACGCATTGTTGGCCTCGAGAGTGAATACGGTCTGACATTTTCCCCGAATGGTCGGGTCTACCTTCCTATTGAAAAAATTCTCGGCTACATTTTTGAGGGACTTATCCCTAATAGCTGGCCATCCAATGCCTTCCTGACGAATGGGGCACGGTTCTACCAGGACACGGGCTGTCATCCAGAATATTCCACTCCCGAATGCGACGATCTGCTTGATCTGATCATTCACGACAAAGCCGGTGAGCGGATTTTAGAAAGCTGTCTGCCTATCGCCGAAGAACGCTTGAGGGAAGAAGGACTATCCGGCGAAATCTTCATCTTCAAGAACAATACGGATTCCCTCGGCAATACCTATGGTTGTCATGAGAATTTCCTCATGCGCCGTGATGTGGACTTCTGGAAAGTCACTGAACAACTCATCCCCTTTTTCGTCACTCGTCAAATTTTTTCCGGAGCCGGGAAGATACTCAAAGTATCCGGGAAGTCTCAATTTTTCATTTCCCAGCGCGCGCAACACATCCATGAAAAAACATCTTCTTCCACGACATCTTCCCGAAGCATCATTAACACACGCGACGAGCCTCACGCTGATGCCGAGAAATACCGTCGACTGCATATCATTCTCGGTGACTCCAATATGTCAGAGTTTTCCACCTACCTAAAGGTGGGAACAGCCATGATCGTACTCTCCATGATCGAAGATGAATTCATGATTCCTCACATTGAGTTAGAAGAACCCGTCAAGGCGATTCGAGATATCTCCCGAGATCTTACTCTGAAAAAAACAGTCAAGCTTGAAAATGGAAGCCACCTGACGGCACTGGAAATTCAACAGATATTCTGGGAACGGGCGGGTGAATATTTAGCCTCGCAACCTCCCAACAAAGTTATGGCAGAGGTGCATTATGAATGGGGGCGGGTGCTGAATGGGCTGAGCACATCGCCTATGACACTCGTCCGGGAAATTGATTGGATCACCAAGCAATGGCTCCTTGAAAATTACATGGCCAAAAAATCTTGCGGATGGGATGACCCCCGTTTAGGCATGATGGATCTGCAATATCATGACATTAACCGACAACGAAGCCTGTTTCATCTATTAGCTGAACGCAACCAGATTCGAAAACTAATCGATGAAGATGCGATTGAACAGGCAAAAACGACTCCCCCTCAAACGACACGTGCAAAAGTGCGAGGAGACTTCATCAGATTTGCCCGTGCAAAAAATCGGTCGTATACTGTTGATTGGACTTATCTAAAATTGAACGGATACTGGGAAGAAACAATTCTGTGCATGGATCCCTTTTGTCCCTTTAACCGGCGTGTAGAAGAATTGCTTAGCCAAGTTCCTCACAATCGGCTCTATCCATGAATGGCAAGTCGAATCCACCTCATCCTTCGATTTCCTGGAAAATCCTGTTTGTCGTCGGTCTTCTGGTCGCCAGCATTTTCCCTATTCAGATCGTTCCTAGTGCGGAACGAAACCGACCCGGTGCCAATGGCCAAGTCAGCGGAAAGCAGGGCCAGGTCATCTGGATCAACATTCCGGTCTCTCACCCCGATGCCAAAGTCAGTGGCAGATTTCTCAAACGGAAAATTCCCTTTTTCCAACAGAGTGACACCCACTTTGCAGGCATTGTGGGAATCGACATGGAGGATCCACCGGGGATGCAGGAGTTAAGCATCGCGGTCCATTCCGATGCTGGGACAGATCATCTCAGCTACTCCGTCCTCATCATCAAAGAAGACTATACCGTTCAACATCTGACACTCCCAAAGAACACGGTGGACCTTGACGCCAAAACTTTAAAACGCGTCCAACAGGAAAAGAAAGAATTGTCAGAGGTCTTTCACCACGTAGGTGCACGCCCCTTATGGGATGGTCCTTTCCTTGAGCCGGTGAAGGGGAAAGTCACTGGAGTATTTGGCAGTCGTCGGGTCATTAATGGACAGTCCCGACGCCCTCATTCAGGAGAAGATATCGCGGCGCCAAAAGGCACTCCAGTCCAAGCCATCAACAAAGGTATCGTCGTGAAAACAGTCGATCACTTTTTCTCGGGAAAGGGTGTGGTGCTGGATCATGGGGTAGGCTTGTTTTCCATGTACTTTCATCTCTCGGAGATTGACGTCACCTCTGGCCAAACGATTCAAAAAGGAGAAGCCCTGGGAAAAGTTGGATCCAGCGGAAGGGCCACTGGCCCGCATCTGCATTGGGGCATTCACTTAAATGGCTCTCGAATCAATCCGTACGCTTTAACCATTCTCCCAATACCAAGCTAATTAAAGGAATCTGGCACTGTGAGTATTTCCCCGCTTCTTGCGACTCAGCCTAGGCAGTCTCTTCTTCTTATAGCCATCAGACTCATTTCAATTACCGGATAAGAATTATCCTGTTCCATGCGATATATCTGCGTCTTTTGCGGATCCAGTCTCGGACACCACTCGGGATTTTCCAACATGGCTGAGCGTTTGGGTCATGCGCTTGTCCAAAAGGAGATGGGATTGGTTTACGGTGGGGGGAATATTGGACTGATGGGCGTGTTGGCTTCAACCGTTTTGCAAGAAGGAGGGACCGTCATCGGAGTAATTCCAAGGCATCTAGCAGAGAAGGAGCTCCTACATCAAGAGCTCACAGCTACGCATATCGTGAACACCATGCATGAACGAAAAACCCTCATGGCAGACTTGTCAGCCGGATTCATCACGTTACCCGGTGGATTTGGAACGCTGGAAGAATGTTGCGAAATGGTGACATGGGCGCAGTTAAAACTTCACCACAAACCCTGTGGACTGCTGAATTGTTTTGGGTTTTTTGATAGTCTGTTGGGATTTCTCGACCATCAAGTCCA
Organism: Nitrospiraceae bacterium; assembly: GCA_003523945.1. GTDB lineage: Bacteria > Nitrospirota > Nitrospiria > Nitrospirales > UBA8639 > Nitrospira_E. Next base: position 4,478 of record DOFS01000293.1, read on the forward strand.
ACAAGGATTCCTTATTCCAGCAAACCGGGCGTTACTCCTTGAAGCCACCACTCCTGAAGACCTGCTGCACCTGATTCTAGACCGACTCGAGCCTGACGTTCGCTAACAGCATCGGGCTCAATAAGCCGACGGCCTGGAAAGGGGACGATTGGTCATCAATTCCATTGCACGAAGATTATCAAACGAAAATCCTCCATCACCCATTGCAACCAATCCCAATTTGCCCTTTTTGAATGTTTGATCGTAGACACCAAGCATCAGGTGATTATCGAAAGAGATTTCGGTAAATTCCTTACTGATAATGGTATTTCGTTGAATTCGGAGAAAATGCCAATCATCAGATCGAGGAATTAAGGGCTCCCTGGCCAATTCGGTTGGTTCTCCATCCTTGACCACATAAACCACAACTTCGTTAGTTCTCGGTTCAACGACTGCGGCGTAGAAATTCTTGTCATCTTGGATCCCATAGGCCAATCCAGCTTTCCCGGTCGGAGTTCCCAAATTGAGTTTGATCCGGACTGAGAGATCCACATATTCGACCACAGCGCCTTCTGCAATCAATAGCTGGTAGCACCATCCCTCAGGACAATGTAGACGCTGTTCTACCAGATGAGGACGACTGGGGGCAGAGGGATCTTCTTTCACTGACCATCCCCCTTTACCCGAAGATCCACCGGCAGCCTGCGTAAAGCCATTTGGTGGGTTACTTGAAGCCGATTGATCAAAATTCCATTCCTGAAAAAGAGGGGGAGTAGTTTTATGAAACGGCTTAGGAAGCTCGTGGAGTTGTTCCTCAGCGTACCCCACGGAAACCCCCATCATCAGACTGCTTATGGCCATCCCCAAAACCAGCGTTCGATAAACCTGAGACTTTGATGTGTCCACAACCCTTTGGCCAGACAGGCGCTTAGACAGAAAATGCTTCACAAACGGACTCAATTCCTTGTGTGTCATAACCATCCCTACCCCAAAAAGACATGAATATTAAATAGACAAACCCCTAGCGCATACGATGATACGCATTCTCACCGGAAGTCCACAACCCCTGTTTGGCAGTCAGGTCCGGCCACTATCAGGGCATCATCACCGGCCCGCCCACCTCAAGACGCACTCAGCTCCTGACAGGAAAAGTTCATGAGCCCCTGCACACTTTCCCCCAGCCTACGAGTAGGAGCCTGGTGGCCTAGAAAAACACAAATGCCATCCCATCTGTCCAACGATTTACCAGAAAAAATTGCAGAAACTATTAGGCTTTGCTAGGTTGACAAAGAGGCTGGTCTACAGGAAATCTGAATCAACCAAACAGATATGGGTCAGACCATGTTTTTTCGTTTCATGCCTAGACTGGCTTTTTGTGCAGTGGCTTCCCTCACCGGATTTGTGTGGCCGAATATTGCTGTGAGCAGTTCTCTTCACCTTCCTGAGAGTGAAGAATTTTCATTTCAGGAACTCCTGCCTTCTGACAATGTCATCACGCTGACTTTGCAGGAAGCCGTGATGGAAGCATTAGATCATAATCTGGACATTCGGGTGAGTCGGCACACCAGAGATGTTCGACTCACCGACATTGTCTTTCAACAGGCACAGTTTGATCCCACGGTTGAGCTAGGCGGACGGTACGACCGGACAGTCGTTCCTCTCAATAGGCCCATTTTCGGCCTTGGAGGGGTCACGCTGGGATCGATTCCAGACACCTTTGACCAAAATGAAACAAATTTCAGCCTGGGATTGAAGCAAAAGTTGCTCACCGGCGGATCCTACGATCTGACCATTGATACAAACCGGAATTCCGTCGCCGGCTCAACCAGTTTTCTCTTCAACCCGGCCTATTCAAGCAATATACTCTTTAATCTGACCCAACCCCTTCTTCGCAACTTCGGACCGACGGTCAACAACATACAAATTACGCTCGCACAAAACGCAGCGGACGTGGAACAACTCACACTCCTTAACCAGATCCTGTCGGTGATCGCCCAAGTCGAACAAGCGTATTGGGAACTGGTCTTTGCCCGAGAGAACTTAAAAGTCGCCCGCGCCACCTTACAGGCCGCAGAAGAATTGCTCGCCAGCAATCGGGCAAAGGTGAAGGCCGGAGTGATGGCCGACGTCGAGGTCCTTCAGGCTCAAGCAGGGGTAGCCAACCAGATCGAACAAATTTTGCTGGCCCAAAAAACCGTCCTGGACCAGGAGGATCAACTTCGGCTCCTTCTCAGTAAATCGGAATTGAAGCTGACCCAAACCACACCCCTTGTCCCACTCGACCCACCTATTCAACATCTTCAGGAAACCCCGCTACAAGAAAACCTGGAGGTAGCATTCGAGCATCGTCCGGAAATTCTTCAAGCCAAAATGAACATCGAAACGTCCAACGTCAATACCCGCTTTGCCAAAAATCAGCTTCTACCCGATCTCTCCTTTCAGGGGAGTCTCGGTCTCAGCGGACTGGGGAGAAATCCCGGAGATAACTGGGATCGCCTGGGCAGCACGGATTTTTATAACATGGGTGGAGGACTCGTCCTCAGCTACCCCATAGGAAACCGCTCAGCGCAGAGCCAATATCAACGACGGATACTGGAAACTCAACAAAGCCAAGCCTCCCTCCTACGCGTCCGCCAACAAATTATTCTGGACGTCAAAGAAGCCATCCGTCAGGTGCAGACGAGTTTCAAGCGCACCAGGACGAATCAAACGGCTCGCCAATTGTCCGAAAGGCAACTCAAGGCGGAACAGGAACGACTCAATCTCGGACTCAGCACCACTCGATTCGTCTTGGAATTTCAACGAGATCTCCGAATAGCTCGGAGTAGGGAATTGCGAGCCATTCTTGATTACAACCAATCATTATCCCGTCTCCGCCTCGTCACCGCCTCTACCCTCGATCATTACAACATTGAAATCCAGTAAAGGAAATATTGAAAATTCCCCGTAAGAGCCTTCTCCAAGCACCCAGGATTTCCCATGCTTTACTGAATACCACACCCTCCTCACTCCGTGAGGCCCGGCCGGAATGACAAGGCCGGATATCCTGCCTCCATCAAAGTACTCTTCCAGCAGCCGGCTTTGTTGCGCGCCCCTCCTTTCTTCTCTGGTTTGTCTAATAGGGATCAGTCCCCTGCACGCATAGCGAACAACCTTTATTTAGGCCCTTCCTGACAATTGTCCCCTTTCGTGTCTTTCGATTTCCCAGGCCTTTGCTAGACTTGTTACCATACAAATAGAGATATGAATAAAACATCTTGGATTCTCACTTTCATCATAGTTGCGGGAGCGGTAATGGGTTGGATGTATTATTCCCGATCGACAGGTCAACCATCTGCTGAGACTACACCACACAATCTGGTCGAAGTCGTCCGAACCTCGCTTCAAACGAAGGTGTCGGAGACCGGTACGATCATGCCTTCTCAAACCATCGAAATTAAATCTCAATTTTCCGGCGAAGTGGCTCAATTGTTTGTGACTGCGGGTCAAGAGGTTCAAAAGGATCAGGTCTTAGCGATTATTCGACAGGAATCCAGCCAGGCCCGCCAGGTGGCCCAACTCAGGGCAAGTATCTCGGAAGAACGGTTAAACGTGGATACCGCTCATCGAGAATGGGTCCGGGCGGAATCCCTCTTCAAAAAAGGGTTTATCCCTCAGAAGGAGTTGGAACTCTCACATCGGGACTATCAACAATCCCTGGTTCGCCTGGAGTTGGCCGAGCGACAACTATTATTGGCATTAGGCGGTAACAAGGAATTATTTGAACGATACCGTGATGGCTCTGCCTCAAAAACCCGCCCTGAGGAATTTCAGGTCCGATCACCCTCCCAAGGTACCGTCCTGGAAGTTCTGGTCCATACGGGAGAAATCATTACATCCGGAACCGCCACCTTCGGCGGCGGAACAATCCTCATGCGCATTGCCGATCTGTCCCATATGGTGGTCAAAGCGAAAATCAATGAAGTCAATATTCCAAGAGTTTCGGTTGGCCAGTCGGTTGACATCCGGCTGGACGCCTTACCGGAAAAACTTTTTACGGGCCGGGTGATGGCCATTGCCGCCCAGGGGGTCAAAGAAAACAATCTGGTGACGTATGAAGTCTCTATCGCCATAAAAAATGCCCACTCCGATTTAAAACCGATGCTGACGGCAAACATCGATATTGAGACAACACGGCTGGAGAATGTCCTCACCGTTCCGCTTGAAGTCTTACGTGTTAAAAAGGGGGATGATGTGGTGGACGTACTCGTGGAGGGACAACCCCAGACCCGGAAGGTTCGTGTCGCCTTTCGGACTGATACACAGGCCATCATCACTCAAGGACTTCAGGAACACGACCAGGTCGTCGTTCCATCCTTTAAAACCGAAGAGGCTGGCCGATAACGCCTGAAGCGGATTTGACCATGTTAATCGAGCTCAACCACATCTTCAAAATCTACCAGGCGGGCCATGTCGAGGTCCCGGCCCTAATCGATATCACTCTCCAGGTAAATAAGGGAGAATTTGTGGCCATTATCGGACAGTCCGGAAGCGGGAAAACCACCCTCCTGGATATTATTGGCTGTTTAAGCCGCCCCACGAATGGCGAGTATTGGCTGGATGGAGATCTTGTCAACACCCTTCCCGACTCCCGCTTAACCGGCATCCGTAACAAAAAAATCGGGTTTATCTTTCAAACCTTCCATTTACTCCCGCGAAAGACAGCCTTGGAAAATGTCCAACTTCCTCTAATGTATGCGGGTGTCTCACGAACAGTCCAACACGACACCGCACAGGCATTGTTAGCCAAGGTGGGCCTGCAAGACCGCCTGCGGCATTACAGCAATCAATTATCGGGAGGCCAACAGCAACGCGTGGCAATCGCTCGTGCGTTAGCCAACAATCCTGCGCTCCTCCTGGCGGACGAACCCACGGGAAACCTGGATAGTCAATCAGGCAAAGACATTCTTGCGCTCTTTGAAGAACTTCACCGTCATGGACAAACCATCGTGATGATTACCCATGATCCCCTCATCGCCCAGCAGGCGGAACGCCGCATCACCTTGGCAGATGGCAGAGTCGTGGCTGATGAAGCCATGCATCAACCCTTACCGGTGCCGGGATAAGATCATGCTACGTTCAATTTTTCTGGACGCACTCAAAAATCTCTCAGGGAATGCGCTTCGTTCGGGACTCACCATGTTGGGAGTCATTATTGGCGTCGCCGCGGTCATTACCATGATTGCCATTGTGGAAGGGGGACAAGTCTGGCTGGTGAATTCACTTGAGCGCATGGGCACCAATTTGCTGTTTGTCTGGAAAAAACGGTTGACCGTTGAAGAACGGCAGCTCTTTGTGGGGAGAAATACCGAACTCCGCTATGACGACGCCCTGGCCATTCAAACACGTTTTCCGGATCTGCTCGTTGCTCCTATTATTGAGCTGGATGGGCAGTTGAAAGCAGGGGATCGTGACTACAGCGGACGAATCACCGGCACCTCTCCCGAATATAGCCAGATCCGAAACTTTCGGCCCGAATCTGGGCGATTTGTCTCATCCATCGACATCAAGGAATGGAACCGGTCCGTGGTATTAGGGCACACCATTGCCGAAGTCCTGTTCGGATCCCAACCCGCCATCGGAGAGGGCGTGAAAATCGGCGATCAACGATTTACGGTAAAGGGCATCATGGAGCCCAAGGGGGAGATTTACGGACACGATTACGACGAAATGGTGATCATTCCTATCAGCACGGGCCTGCGGTTTTTCCAGGGAACCGACAAAATCCGATCAATGATCATTCATGTTCCTGACCGACAGCGCATGGATGAAATCTCTCAGGCACTACACCAGTTTCTGGTTCAACGTCACGAAGGGGTAGACGACATCCATATCCGGAATCAGGGAGAATTTCTGAGCGCGGTGGACCAAACACTTTTGACCTTCCGGCTGGTTCTTGGAGGCATTGCGGTGATTGCCCTCCTTGTCGGCGGAATCGGCATCATGAACATCATGCTCGTCACCGTCACCGAACGAACCAGGGAGATTGGGCTACGAAAAGCCATCGGAGCAAGACGCCAGGATATTCTGTTGCAATTCCTTATTGAGTCCACGACCATTAGCGTGATTGGCGGATCCATTGGCATTGCCGTGGGCATTCTCGCGGCCTATGGCATTGGGGATGTAGTCGCCAAGGCCATGCCGGGCGGAGGAGACTGGGGGGCCGTGGTTCAACCCACGGCCATTGCCATTGCGTTTGCCTTTGCGGTCGTCGTCGGAGTGGGATTCGGTCTCTTTCCCGCCATGAAAGCCTCAAAATTGGAGCCCGCCGAGGCTTTGCGCTATCAATAAGTTGCAAGAGTGGAATCCCTTTTTATCCAGAACCTGCCATACCGTCCACGACCATTGCACGCCTGTGATACCCCGAAAAGAACAAGCCTCAGGATTAGCATTCATTCCGGTCTTCGCCACAATCGGGTTTTACCTCTTACCCGCGTCCTGGCAATTACAACCCGTCGTCCAATTTACTCCACAACTGATGGCTTATGGCGCCTTAACCGTCTGGACCTCTAGAAATGTGGATCAACTTTACAAACTTGGGCTAGGATTCAACAACATTCAGCCAGGGCTTATCTGGGGGACTCTGATCGGTATCACCCTCGGAATGGTGAATACCGGTGTCATCTTATACATCATGCCTGCCTTGGAGGTGGACATCAATTTTCTCGCACGGACCCCGCATGCCCAGGTACCGTTCTGGGTTATGGTGCCCTGGTTCATCATCGTGATTGCTATGGCAGTGGAATTAAATTTTCGCGGGTTTCTCCTGGGCCGGTTACTGGTATGGTTTCATCATGCGCGCCAACCAGATCCCTCCTCAGCCACCAGAATACGCCTACAGGCCTTTCTCCCGTTATCCATATCGGCTCTGACCTTTTCGTTTGATCCCTTTATGGTGACGACCTTCCGTGATTTACATTGGATTGCCGTGTGGGATGGCCTGGTGTGGGGATGGCTTTGGATACGAATGCAGAACCTTTATGCGGTCATCACGGCCCATGCCGTGGAAGTGATTCTTCTCTATCTCATCATCCGGGGCATGCTGGCATGACACCCTCATTCTCCCCTCATTTAGTGAATCATCGCTTTGGAGACCCCGGGCTCTATGTCGATGTGCGTTGGAGCCGGCGTGCGCTGCTCTTTGATCTGGGCGATAATGCTTCCTTAAGCCCATCCCACCTTCTACGGGCTCAGGATATTTTCATCTCTCACACCCACATGGATCACTTCATCGGGTTTGATCGGCTCATTCGTGTGGCGCTGGGTCGAGGCAAACACCTATGCCTGCATGGTCCGCCCGGCCTCATTGAGAATATTCACGGAAAACTCCGCGGCTACACCTGGAATCTCGTAGACGGCTATCCACTGACCATCAGCGTCAAGGAATATCATCCGACCCACATCCAACCCGCGCACTTCCATGCGAAAGACGCCTTCGCCTGTGAAACGGAAAACTTAATCCCGGGCGATCATTCACACATGTTTCCGGTTCTTCAAGAACCCGCTCTTCTCGTGAAGGCGGTGACTCTCAACCATCGTATTCCCTCCCTGGCCTTTTCTCTGGAAGAACCCTTTCACATCAATATCAAAAAGGCCCGTCTCCATGAAGCTGGACTTCCGGTGGGATCCTGGCTTAAGGAAGTCAAACAGTTAATTTTAAATGGCGCACCGGATTCGCACACCTTTTCCGCCACGTTGTATTTTGAACACCGAAAAGAAGAACGCACCTTTGATGTAGGCACCGTGAAACGAGAATTTGTGACGATCACCGAAGGTCAAAAAATCGCCTATGTCGTTGATTGCCGATATGATGCAGACAATGAACAAAGGATTATTCAGTTATGCCAAGGGGCCACGACCCTATTTTGCGAGGCACCATTTTTGGATGCCGACCGGGACAAGGCCGCCAATCGCTACCACCTCACCGCTCGTCAAGCCGGAATCCTTGGACGAAAAGCCGGGGTGCAACAATTGGTCGTCTTCCATTTTTCTCCCAGGTATACCGGCCAGGGAGACAGGCTTCACCGGGAGGCCATGGAGGCCTTTCATGACCAGTAATCACACATGACACGAGGAGGGACGATGCCGGAATGGGTCAGATATGGGTTGTATTTTGTCCTGGGTGGAACATTAGTGAGTGTCTCAACCTATCTGGGTAGTCATGGGAGAGGGTTCCTGGCTGCCTTGGCCAGCACTCTCCCAGTCATCAGTGGGGTGACCTTTGTTCTTATCTTCATCAATGCAGGATCGGCTCCAACCATTTCATTTGCCAAACACATGATTTGGCTTTCTCCCCCATGGTTTATGTATGTGGGAACGATGATTGCGTTTGTCCCCAAGTTAGGGTTTTGGCCAGCATATGGGTTGGCCATCGGGATATACTTGGCGGGAGTAGGGTTGACCCGACTATTACTTCCCTCATAGAGACACTCTGGTATTGGGCAATCAGGACAGAAGAGCCTTTGGATAATAAGTGGGCAGGTATGAAGGACGAATAATATGGCGGAATTCATCAAACCGATCATTCATGCATTTTTGGTGTGTGACACCATTATCATCGATAGTCTGACAGGGAAAAAGAGTATCATTGGAGCCTTCACGCATCTCTGGGCCAAAACATTTCCCTGTCAGCATCCACAAGTCGGCGTCTATTTTTCGCTTACCGATGCGGAAGGCAGGTATGCCTTTGAAATCCAGCTGGTGTACCTTGATCAAGACAAGATCGTCGGCAAAGGTTCCCTCCCCCCGATTGACATTTCCAACCGCTTAGGCACACAGGACTTTGGTGTGAACATCCCGTATCTCGTGTTTCCAGGGCCCGGACGGTATGAGTTTCGTCTTTATGCCGATGGTCATTTCATCACCCAAAAAGACTTCCAGGTTATCCAACAAGAATCCTCTCCCTCCCCACAGTCCTGAGTCCACATCAGTCTCCCAATCTGACCCGATTTCCCCTACGCATGGAGCGACATGACGGGTGAATTCGACAAGGCTTAGTCCACGATTCGGACAACAAGATCCATGATGGCCAGTGCGCGCCGCAGGAAATTGCCCTTTCTGGCTGAATTTGACAAGAAACAGAAGCATATCCCATCAATTTCACCATTGCGGCCCAGTCAATCCATTTTACCTTTTTCCTCTATCCACCGGTGAACTACCCGGTAGGGGCCACCCAACGGCCTCAAGGCCCCTATCCAAATGCAAGGCACCAGAAGCTAGGCTTTCCTCAGCATAAAAACCGGACATGATCACAACTTCAATAGGGGATTTGAAATGACCACCTCCCACGACCACCAACAACCAAAACCACACCCACGCTATCTGTTCATCCTGATCCTCTTTGTTTTTGGCACCGGGACGGTCAATGGCCAGGTGATCGGGGATGGCTACAACAACAGCCTGATTTACAAAATACAGTCTGACACGAATACCGTCTACATTTTGGGATCGATCCATGTGTTGGCCGAAGAATATTATCCTCTCACCAGATCCTTTTCCTATGCCTATTACAATTCTCAAAAGGTCGTCTTTGAAATTGATCCGGAAATATTATTTTCTCCCGACTCATTTGCCAAACACGAAAAACAGTACACCCTCCCAAAAGGGAAAACCCTGGAAACGGTGCTCTCCCCAAAAACCTATGCGCTGGTCAAACAAAAAATCAAAGCCTTGGGAGGGAACATTCAGAATGTCCAACAATACAAACCCTGGGTTCTCTATCTCACGTTAAGCGGGCAATTTGATTTATCCATAGACTTTCGCCCTGAATTGGGGATTGAAAATCATTTTTTTCGCATGGCTAAGGATGCGGGAAAGCCGACCGGCGGACTGGAAACGATTCAAGACCAATTGAATGTCTTCGACACCCTACCCCTCAGCCTCCAGGAGGCTCTCCTTCAGGAATCACTCGCCATCACGGGATCAAAGGAACGAGAACAAGCGTTTTTGCGTATGGTCAAGGACTGGCACCAGGGTAATCTCAACGGGCTAGAACTACTGGTGGAGTCATTCAAAACCTACCCGCTGTTCTATAAAAAACTCCTCGTCCAACGAAACCAGAACTGGATTCCCCAAATCGAATCGTTCCTAAAAGAAGAAAATAACGTGCTGATCATCGTGGGTGCGGCTCACCTTCCCGGAAAAGAGGGATTACTCGCCCTGCTGACAGAAAAAGGCCACCACATTGAACGAGTGTCCTTTGCCATGCCTTAAAAAGGCAAAAGCATTCTCTCATAACTCCCGATCGGCATCGGCAACCCCTTTTCGGGCCATCCAATCAACCACGTACGGATTGATTAATTTCATCCACCGTCCCCACCGTGCCCTCCAGGATGTAAACACCAGTCGTTTCCGGTGAGTCATCGCCTTCACGATTACATCCGCACATTCCTCCGCAGGTAAAAATCTGGCATGTCCCCGGAGCACTCGCCCGAAGGGCTGACCCTCAGCCCCTAGACTTCTTTCATGAATTTTGGATTGCACAAAATCAGGTGCCACAATGGTCACCGTGACTCCTGTCCCGGCCAACTCCATGCGAAGGGAATCAAAAAATCCGTTCATCGCATGCTTACTGGCACAATAGGCTGAATGAGCAGGCACCCCGGTCAAACTTGCGACACTGGAGATCGCAACAATCCTGCCTTGGGTGGCCTTCAGAAAGGGTAACGCCGGTTTTGTACAGTACACGCTACCGAAAAAATTCACCGCCATCACGCGTTGATACAGTTCCACGTCGTAAGCATCCTCCACCGTCGACCACATGGATATCCCGGCATTATTCACCAACACATCAATCCGGGAAAATGTTGAAACCACCTGCTGAATCATGACGGAACAGGCATGGGGATCCGTCACGTCCGTCGGAATGATCAGTGCAGACGCTCCCAGGCTTTCACAGGTGCGGGCCACCTCATGCAGCCGTGCAGGATCTCTTGCAACCAGGACCAGCTTGGGAGATTGCGGCGCTAACGCACAGGCTAGTGCTTTTCCAATTCCCGATGACGCCCCGGTGATGAGAATCACCCGGTTCGTAAAGTGGGCTGTTGAATATTTCATTTTTTTATTTCGTTAGCAAATGAATAACCGCAGCCCCCCAAAGTAGTGAAGTGTTTAAAATGGCTTGCCCAGCGAAGCCGCAGCCGCTTGGACCAGCAGAGCCCACGCAGGAGTATGTGAGCAGAGCCAAGGGGCAAGAACGTCACTGGGGGCGTTTTTCAATACACCATAAATTCACTGATGACCCTTCCGCTTGAATCAAAGACGGAATGAACCCCTATTGACAGATTTTTCTCACGAGCGTAGCATTAGATTCGCGCTCATGAAAGCCGATTATGAATGAAAGGAGAACATGAGCGTGTCTCTCCTTTCAAACCGCAAGAGGAAAGGGGGTCTCATATGGACGACCTTACTCCACCGGATCAGGTTGGCCCATCGGCGGCAAAACCCGCCTCTCTCTCCTGACGGGCCTTCTCGTTTTTGCCGAATCATATCCCTGCTCCAACACCAGCATGCCGAAGGGCACATGCCAGCGGGCAACCCACTGGGCTTGGAAGTGAGTCATATGAGGGATCTTCAACCTTCACATTTGGAAAATTCGGCCAAACCATAAACGAGGAACCCGTCACTAGCCTTCTGATGGGCCACGTTAAACATGAGGTTTTCCTTCTGTGGTATATGCCACACAATCCGAGGGGCTCCCGTTGTATGGGACTGGCCCCTCGGGTTGTTTTTCATACAAATACTAAAACATAATTACTGTTCTTCACTTCTCCAACCTCTGAAACACCCCGATCCCTTGCCATGAGCATCCCTCCCACACGATTTCAGCCATTTTGCATTGAGTTACCAGGCTGGATCACCGAATATCTTCTACAACAACCGGAGACTTATCCGACTCCGGAAGCTCGGATGGAACTGGTCATTAAGCTGGCGCAACTCAACATTCATTATGGAACAGGGGGGCCATTTGGAGCAGGGGTTTTCCGATTAGACACCCAACAACTGGTCGCGCCAGGCGTGAATCTGGTCCTTTCGTCAAAGAGTGCCATTGCCCATGCTGAAATCGTCGCCATCATGATGGCACAGCAAATAGCGGGATCCCATGATTTGGGTGCGAAAGGGCTTCCTGACCACGAACTTGTTACCAGTTGCGAACCATGCGGTATGTGTCTTGGGGCAATTTCCTGGTCCGGCGTTCGGCAAATCGTCTGTGGCGCCAAGGGAAGCGACGCCGAAGCGGTTGGTTTTGACGAAGGCCCGAAACCTACACATTGGGTCACTGAACTTGAGCAGAGAGGGATTGCCGTGACCATGAATATTGGGCAAGCCGACGCAGCCTCTGTCTTACAGCAATATGCTCAAAAAGGCGGAGAGGTGTATAACGGCCGGCAAGGGTAGATGGCCCTCATTCTGCCAGCCCATTCCAACTTTCGAGGAGAAATTCAGATGCCCCCTAAACAAAGCAAGTCAAAAACTTCCAACTCATCCTCTATAACCCTCGCCATTGATATTGGCGG
>DOFS01000293.1:17197-17528 GCA_003523945.1 Nitrospiraceae bacterium
TACGAATGGTTACACCAAAACCGGCCACGCCAAAGGCCATCGTTCCGCTTATTTCGGATATTGCCAACACTCTTGGCCGGTTTGATCGGGTATCAGTGGGCTTTCCGGGCGTCATTCATCAGGGGCTGGTGAAAACAGCCCCCAACCTGGACGCCTCCTGGCCTGGAACCGATCTCGTTGGAGAACTGGAACGACGCCTCCATAAACCGGTTCGGGCAGCAAATGATGCCGATGTGCAGGGCTATGGAGCAATCAAAGGCCAAGGGGTCGAAATGGTCATTACCCTGGGAACCGGATTTGGAACCGCGTTATTCATTAATGGGCACCTCGT
>DOFS01000570.1:0-1488 GCA_003523945.1 Nitrospiraceae bacterium
TATGTGAGCACATGATGCCGAAACCTTGGCATGAGCAATTCAAGAATGTTCAGGATGTCTATACTCCTGCTCTTGGAGATGGGAAAAGGAATGAACAGGAGCAGGAAAAAAAGGTAGGACTGGGGAATTCGAAAATGAGGTCCTGCCTTTTTTGCGCCTTATACGGCCGCGATCCCAACCTTGGGAAGTGGGTCCAAGGCGACAAGAGGAGGAGCGGGTTCCTGGTAGGATTTCAGATAGGCATGATGATCATGCATCGTCGCCCCTTCCGGAAGCATGTCATAGAGCGGACCCAGTTTCCGACCAATTTTTTTTGCATAAAACCTTGGCAACTCTGACGTTTCGCCTTCCAGAAAGCTTCGAACCGACAGGTCCGTGTCCAGTAAAGACCGGATTTTCGTGTGATACTTAATCCGGCCGAACCCTTCACTCGACACCGACCGGATGAAGTTAAACCATTTGGGAATCCAGCCCCGGTTCAGCATCACCCGTTTCGCGATCATCGGCCAGGAAAACGCATGCTGGGAGAGATTCACGACATGATCATAAAATTCCGGCCAGGCATAATGTTTGGGCCGTACATTCATGGCGTGGTTGTTATCGAGAAAATGAAAGGGAAACGGCAGGACCCGCCCGTCCCGTTGTAATTCCCGGTTAAAGGGAGCCGCCTGGCCGAATGCCGTGAGCAGGGAAAAGGCGGGGAAGGCTCCGGGAGCCAGATCCAAAAATTGCTTGGTGAGCTCAAAGGGTTCAGCCCCTTCATCGCAATCCAAGCCCAACACAAAGTTGACCTGGACATAGGGAATATAGCGAAGAATCATATTAATATGATCCGCCACCTGCTTCACTTTTTCCTGTCCGATGTGACGACCGGTGCGGGATTTTTCTCCCATGTCATACCAGGATTCAATGCCGGGCAAAATCGCCTTGAATCCATTCTGCTGTAACCGTTTAAGATGGGGCTCGGACAGGAGCGACAGCGTGCTTTCTGCGATAAAGTCGATACTGTTCGGAGGAATGGCGGTTTCGATCGCCCGCATATATTCCTGAAACCGGACCCCGAAATTCGGGTCGTGCCAGGCCACAATAGGTCGCTTCATTTTGGTCCGCAGAAATTTGAGATCCTCGCTGATCTGGTTGAACGACAGGGGCTGATAGTCGACATTGGCGTCCACACAAAAGCCGCAGGTATAGGGACAGCCCATACTGCCGATCATGGGCACTACTTTAAATGACGTGGGAGCCTTGGCAATGGTCGGCTCGATGAACTTCCACCGTTCCTTCACGCCCGGCAATTCGGTCGGCTGTTTAGCCGAGGCAAGCTGAGTTCCCAGGGGACGATGCTGAGAACAATCCGCCAGAATATCCTGAATCAGGTTCTTGTCGGTAAATCCCACCACATAGTCGAAGTACTTGGCCGCATCTTGCGGGTAGCTCCGCGCATGAGGCCCGCCCAACACCGTCACGGCCCCACGACCTCGAAACATG
>DOFS01000570.1:1689-4000 GCA_003523945.1 Nitrospiraceae bacterium
AGATCTTCGCGTCCGGTGTAGCAGACAAAACGCACCTGATGGCCTAACTCCTCGCACCACACCCCGACGACCTGCGGCATAATGCTGGCCAGATTCTGATTCATCACCCGGGCATAGAGGGAATTCGTGGGACCTTTGGTGACCAGGTCCAATATTGTCACCCGACGTGGGCGCATAGACAACCTCCTAATAGTACTGGCAAAAGTCAGTGCAGAGGGGGAAAAATCGTGGAAGATCACGAACCGTATAGGATTTTTCAGATGAGGTCAAGGAAATCCTGTTGCATTAAGACCCGTCTTCCTGTACGGTTTTGGATGAATCGACCGTCTCGCAGGATCCAAGCCATTCTCCGGCTGTTCTGGCCGGTGCCGTAGCCCAAACCTCCTCAGACCGGCCTCGATACGCAACCTCAGCCATGAACAATGTCGTTCGTGCTGCGACCGGTTGTGCCTAACAAAGGAACAGACTCCATGCCGAATCAAAAACGACGAAAAGACCTTCGCAATGTTGCCATCATCGCTCACGTCGATCATGGCAAAACAACGTTAGTGGACGCCCTGCTCAGGCAAACCGGCGCACACGTGTTCAAGGAAGGCGAAGCCGTCATTATGGATTCGAATCCTCTGGAAAAAGAACGAGGGATTACCATTTTCTCGAAGAACGCCTCACTCCTCTATAAAGATACCCGCATCAATCTCGTCGATACCCCCGGCCATGCCGACTTTGGCAGTGAGGTCGAGCGAATCCTGCGGATGGTGGACGGGGTGCTCCTGCTGGTGGACGCCTTTGATGGCCCGATGCCCCAAACCAAATTCGTCCTCAAAAAATCGTTGGAATTGCATCTCAAGCCTATCGTCGTGATCAACAAGATCGATCGGCCCAACGCCCGGCCGGAAGAAATCGTGAATCAGACCTTCGATTTGTTTTGTGAACTCAACGCGACCGACGAACAATTAGATTTTCCCATTGTGTACGCATCCGGCAAAGAGGGACGGTCCACGCTGGATCTGATGGACCCCGCCGTGGACATGAAGCCCTTATTGGACACTATCGTCCATCGGGTCCTGCCGCCCGTGGCAGATCCTGATCAACCGTTTCAAATGCTCGTCACCATGTTGGAGTATGACTCGTATATCGGTCGTGTGGCGGTGGGCCGTATTGTCCATGGCATGATTCAAGTCGGCAACCAGATTGTTGCCGTCAAGCGGGATGGCACCATTTCCCGTGGTAAGGTCACGAAGCTGTTGGCCTATCAGGGACTTACCCGTGTCGAGGGCGAATCGGCCGAAGCCGGAGACATTATCTCCCTGGCGGGTCATCAAGACGTTCGGGTCGGAGAAACCTTGGCCTCCCCTCAAAACCCGACAGCCTTACCGACCGTCAATGTTGATGAACCAACGATTTCCATGAACTTCTCCCATAACACCAGCCCCTTGGCCGGAAAAGACGGGGGGCGCTTCCTCACATCGCGACACATTCGTGAACGTCTGGCTCACGAGGCCATGATGAATGTGGGTATCAAGGTGGAGGAGGCCGATGGAGGCGAGCGATTTACCGTCTCCGGACGAGGCGAACTCCATTTGTCCATTTTAATCGAGACCATGCGGCGGGAAGGGTTTGAATTGGAAGTCTCCCCGCCCAAAGTCATTTACAAAGAAATAGATGGTGAACTTCTGGAACCCGTCGAGCTTGTAGTTATTGAAGTGGACCCGGGTTATCAGGGTGCGGTCATCGAAGCGCTCGGCAGCCGGAAAGCCGACATGAAAGACCTGCGGATCAGCGCGGTCGGCACCGTTCGCATGGAATTCCACATTGCGTCGCGCGCCCTTTTAGGATTTCGCAGTGAATTACTGAGGATGACCAGAGGCAGCGGCGTCATGTCACAAATCTTCTATGAATACCAGCCCTTCAAAGGTGAAATTCCCCATCGTTCAGCCGGAGTCCTCATTTCCCATGGTCCGGGACAGGCCGTGGCCTATGGCCTCTGGGGACTGCAGGACCGTGGAGAAATTTTTCTTCATCCCGGAGACGATATTTACGAGGGCATGCTGGTGGGGGTCAACAACAAAGGCAATGACCTCGTGGTGAATGCCATTCGTGAGAAAAAGCTTACCAATATCCGGGCATCCGGTACTGATGAAGCCATTCACCTCATTCCACCGCGGGAAATGACCCTGGAATTCGCCTTGGAATTCATCGAAGATGACGAACTGGTAGAAGTGACGCCCAAAAATGTTCGCCTGCGGAAGCGCTATCTCACCGACAATGAACGTCGCGCCGCCCGTAACCAGTCCAAAAAGGCCCAGTGACC
>DOFS01000465.1:0-948 GCA_003523945.1 Nitrospiraceae bacterium
TTCCCACGTCTTTCAAAAAGACTGTGGGCCCCGACCCCAAACGAATGGGGAGATGCTCTAATTCTTCGATGTTTTCGACAACAGAATTCACAGGGGTCAGATAGGCAAAATCTCCTATGCGGACATTGCCTGCCGGCATAAGCATATTACCCGTTCGCACAGCTTGGACCACTTCCTCTGGAGACATGCCAAATGCCCGCAACCGTTCAGGATTTACCTTCACCACGATGGTTCTGGCGGTCCCTCCAAATGGCGGAGGGGCGGACACGCCAGGGACTGCGGAAAACATCGGGCGCACTCGGAACAAGGCCAGATCTTGAATTTCTTTCAGGCTCCGTGACTCGCTCTGAAAAACCAAATAGCCTACCGGCACGCTTCCGGCATCAAACCTCGAAATAAAGGGCGGCACCGTGCCGGGAGGCATAAACGCGCGGGATCGATTTACATAGGCGACTGTCTGCGCCAAAGCCTGATCCATATCCGTATCCGGATGAAAAAACAATTTCATCAATGCGGCACCCTGAATGGATTTGGATTCGACATGCTCAATGCCGGTGATATAGAGGAAATGATATTCATAGAACGAGACCAGATAGGCCTCCATTTGGGCCGGATCCATGCCCCCATAGGGTTGGGCGACATAAATGGCAGGAAGTCCAAGATTCGGGAAGATATCGATGGCCATCCGCTTGACCACCAGAAATGAAAATAGGGCCATGGCTACGACCAGCACGATTATGGTCACAGGCCGCCGAAGTGCAAAAAGAAGGAGCTTCATCTGATGTTTGAAGAAGAAGGACTCGGGCGCGCAAGGTGTAAGAATTCGGACAGTTCACCCTGCACTCCTGAAAAAGCCAACAAGGCTTTCCACACACCGAGACGCGCCCGCGCATCATCCACTTCTGCCTGAACCACCAGACGCTGTGCCTCAGCCACATCCACGACTGT
>DOFS01000465.1:1039-3432 GCA_003523945.1 Nitrospiraceae bacterium
CAGCCACATCCACGACTGTGGCTAAACCGGCTTTAAACTGAGCCGCCGCTTGAGATTCCGTCAGGCGAGCTGCTTGTAATTGGATAGGCGTGTTTTCGGCAATGCGTTTGGTACTCTCCATGAGCGATCGAGCCTTCACCTGCTGCGCGGTCAGCTCCTGAATCACCCGATCGTAGCGTGCCATTTCGGCCAGATTGCGATAATGCTCCTGTTGTTGTTGCGCGCGGATGGACGAAAAGTCCAACAGGGAAAAAGTCGCCGTCAGGCCAACCGCCCAATTCGGTACATCCGGCAATAGCCCTTCCCCTCCGCCACCTCGATTGCCCTGGCTGTCCCATCCACTGCCACGTCCGAAAAAGGAACTTTGCAGGTTAAATTTTGGCGCCCAGGTGCGTGCTAAGGCCTCTTCCCTTTTTTTCGGAATATCGGCTGCAGCTTTTTGGACTAAGGCCAGGGGGTGCTGTGACGGATCCTTTTTATCCGGAACGGATCCTTGAGGAAAGCTGACCAATACCGGATCCTTTATCGAAATGTGGTCACCGGCCTTCCCGAGCACCTGAGCTAAGGTGGCCATTTGTGATCGTTCAATTTGCTCTGCTTCCAATAGGTGGGTTCGCGCAACTGCCACCTCCGCCTCTGCCCGTGATCCGTCAACGCCAGCCCGCAATTGATTGCGCACCAGGACAGCCACCGTCTTGCCAAAGACCACCCGGCGATCCAAATTTGCGGAAAGAGCCTGGCGTGATTCCTGAGCCATGACCACATCGATATACGCATCCCCCACAGCCAAGGCCACTTCGAGTTGGGTGAGCCTGATAAATGCTTGCGAATGACGCTCCATGGTCTGAGCGGTACTCACCTGAGCCGACCGCAACCCGAAGTCAAAGGGCTCCCAAGCCAGCAGAATGCCTGCGGCACTGCCCCAGCTACTGCTGTAGGAATTCCGTCCTAGATCGGGGCCGGAGATTGGCTGAAAGAATGAATTCGGGAAAAACATTCCCGAAACATTATTAAAGGTCGATCGAGTTCCTTGAACCCCTATTTCCACCCGTGGAAAATAGTTGGTCTCTGCGAGATCGATACCCGATTGCGCTTCTTTGTGTTTAGCAAGCGATTCCCTCACTGAGGGATAATGCTCTAAGGCATAGTCAATGGCTTGAGACAAGGTCAGGAAGTCAGGAGATAGGGATTGAGTGCCAGCCTCTGCTCTCGATGTGAGCAGTACACCCATGCATACTAATGCCCAGCCGATTACCCAAGGTATCTTCATGCTCAATACCTCTTCTAAAAAAGAATGGAATTATAGATGAACCCGAACTTGCTATGATAGCATCTCAACCTAACTTCTCCCCGGGGAATGGCGAAACAACGCCATCAATTTAGGTTAGTCTGCCTTTTGCCCTATTCGCCGTCATGACCGTGACTCCATCTCTTTACCAAATCCCGGCTCCATCTAAACCCTTGTGGGAGTGGTTATGAACCTGACCATAGTCCTGGAATTCTCAGAATTCTGGCCACATGGATGAGATGGAGGATTCAATGAAAAAAGTTTGGCCCTTTCCATGGCTGCTCTGTCGCACTAAACCGGTTGCGATGGAATATCCCCTGGGTGTTGCGTATTGGAAGCCTCCTCGCTCTGGGCCTAACACTCGGAAATTCATAAATACCTTTGAGTCCTGATAATGGGCAGGTTTTCGAACATACTAAGAAGGATGGTTGTTGTTATCGCGATCAGAATAAGGAGAGGCTGACATGAATTGTCTTCTATTGCGCCATGGCATTGCCGTTTCTTCGGAGGAATGGAATGGTTCGGAACGTGAACGCCCCCTCACGAACGAAGGCATCACTAAAACCGGGCAGGTCGCGGCAGGACTCAAACGAATCGGAATGAAGCCCACACACATCCTGTGTAGTCCGTTAATCCGTACACAACAAACCGCGGAAATTACCAAGGAGACCCTGCAGATCAAGGCAACGATTCAGCTCTGTCCTGAGCTGGTGTATGACCAGTCTCCCATACTGCTATTTTCCATATTGCAGGGCTTACCTCAAGATGCGGTTGTTATGTGTGTCGGGCATGAGCCTCATCTTGGCCAGACAGCCGCATTGATGATTTTTGGAAAAAACAGCTCCGGCCTTGCGGTTAAAAAAGCCGGAGCCTGTCATATTTCTTTTGAGGGAAACGTCGGAATAGGGCGGGGACAATTAGAATGGTGGATGGCCCCCGCGCAGCTGAGAGCACTGCACTAGGGGCCTTAAACGCAAGGATTTCCAATCGTCTACTTTGCTGAATAAAGAACGATACGATGTTTTATGGCATTATTTTTCACTCGGTGGATCGTCTGAATAGGTCGCACGGCTCTTACGCAACTCCTGGACCCACCATTCCCATC
>DOFS01000139.1 GCA_003523945.1 Nitrospiraceae bacterium
CCCATCTGGTCGTGCGGGGAGAAGTGTTTATGAAGCTCCAGGATTTTCACACATTGAATCGACGATTGACGGAGCAGGGGGAAGAACCCTTTGCGAATCCGAGGAATGCGTCATCCGGAACCCTACGCCAATTGGATCCTGCTATTTCCGCGACCCGCCCGCTAACAATCACCTGCTATGATTTCATGAGTCCCGGAGCAGGGAGGCCCAGTACCCATTTTGAAGCGGTCACCTGCCTGGAGGCCTGGGGATTGCCCATCCCTCAATTTCGCAGGCAGTGTGGCTTCATTCAAAAAGGTTTAGAATTTCATCGGGAAATGTTTGAACGACGGGATGCCTTGGCTTTCGAAATTGACGGCATTGTCATCAAAGTTGATCGGTACGATTGGCAGCAGACCCTTGGCGAGAAATCACGCAGTCCCCGATGGGCCATCGCCTTTAAATTTCCTCCAAGAAAAGAACTGACCAAAGTTCAGGAAATCGCCGTTTCGGTCGGGCGGACCGGCGCTCTCACTCCCATAGCCTTATTGGATCCGGTTGAAATCGGCGGTGTGACGGTGAGCCGGGCCTCACTGCATAATGTGGAAGAAGTGGCCCGTAAAGATGTGCGGGTGGGTGATACCGTAAAAGTCGAGCGGGCAGGGGACGTCATTCCAGATGTGGTGGAACGAGTGCCTGTGCCTGGTGAAAAGCGAGGCACTCCTTTTCAGCCGCCAACGAGATGTCCGGTTTGTCAGTCTCATACCATTCAGGAAGGGCCAATTCTCTATTGTACTGGCCAAACAGTGTGTTCAGCCCAGCTCAAGGGATCGCTTGAGCATTTTGCATCAAAGAGTGCCTTGAATATCGAAGGGCTTGGAAAAAAAACGGTTGCCCAGTTGGTCGACAGGGGCCTCGTGAAGGCGTTGTCCGATCTCTATACCTTACAGATAGACGACCTTCTTCAATTGGAAGGCTTTGCTGATAAATCAGCGAGGCAACTTTTAGGAGAAATAAAAAAAAGTAAAAATGTTTCTTTCCCTCGCCTTCTGATTGGGCTTGGCATACGCCATGTGGGGACTCACATTGCCCGAGTCTTGGCTGGGGAGTTTGGTTCGCTCGATAACTTGAAGAAGGCTACGGAACAAGAACTCCTGCAAATTCATGAGATCGGCCCAGAGATTGCCGCGAGCGTGACTCACTTCTTTCAGGAACCCCGTAACCTGATGGTTTGGCAACAAATGGAGTCATTGGGGGTTCGGGTACAACTGGAAAAAAGCACGTCTAAGCATCATGCACAACCGCTAAGGGGGAAGATCTTTGTGTTGACCGGAACTCTGAAAGGCTTTTCCCGCCAGGAGGCCAAACAAAAAATTGAAGAATTAGGAGGACGTGTCACCTCAAGCGTCAGTAAACATACAGATTACGTCGTAGCCGGCGAAGACCCAGGCTCTAAACTCGACATCGCTACCAAATTAGGCGTGCGAATTTTAGATGAAAATGAATTTTCCTTATTCACCCAATCCGGGAAATGTGAACCTTCGCCCAGTGAATAACTAACGATCTCTTGCGACTAACTTGAGAAAGTGTTGTCGGGCTTGGAAATGAAATTTAGTGTCTATGAAGAAACAGATCAATCTCTTTGCGGAGCAAGAGAAGAGGGGAGACGGCCCAAATTTTTGTCAGCAGGACAAACGACAAATTGATTGATTTTCTTTAGGACTCTGAAGAAACGATAGATGGTTCGGTTGGAGGGGTTTCTGGAACGGGTTCTTCTTTGATGATCTGGACGCCTTTGATAGAGCGTTCATCGGCTTCTTGGACGATTAAAAGACAATGGTCTGTTTGAACTTTCTCGCCAACAGCTGGAATATGGCCTAATTCTTCCAGGATAAGTCCGCTAATCGTGTTTTGTTCCTCGTCTAGTTCGACTTTAAGGAATTCATTAATGCGGCGCACCTCGGTTCGACCATCGACTAATATTTGATTCTTTCCCGTTCGGCGAATCCATTCCTCGCTGAGATCGCCTTCATCGAGAATTTCTCCTACGACTTCTTCAAGCAGATCTTCGACGGTAATTAATCCCATCACTCCCCCAAATTCATTGACCACAATCGCAATATGACGTTTTTCTTGTTGAAATTGCCTCAACAGATCATCTGCTGTTTTAGTCGAGGGGATAAACAATGGAGGTTTCGCTAGTGATTTAAGCGTAAGGTTTGTATGACTTTTCGCCAGTTCCATCAAGGCATGGTTGCGATAGAGAATGGCAGTGATATTATCGGGATTCCCTTCGTAAATAGGAATCCGTGAATATTTCGCTTTAAATAATTCTTCGCGTGCTTCTCCAAGTGTTTGATTCCCATCAAGAGCGAACATATAAATTCTCGGAGTCATCGCATCTTCAGCCGTCACATCATTAAAATCAAACACGTTTTTAATCATTCTCACTTCGTCGGTTTCCAAAACTCCGGCTTTTCCTCCTGCATCGAGCATGATCTTCAGTTCTTCTTCCGTAATAAACGGGACGGTCAACCCTCTTCCCCCGGTTAGTTTCAAGATAAAGGGTTCCAAGAAATAGAGAAAAGGAAAGAATAATTGTTCTAAGAGATAAATGGGGTATGCCAATAATTGCACGGCCGTTTCTGAATATTTTGCACAGAGCGTTTTGGGAACGATTTCTCCAAATAACAGGACCATAAAGGTTAATAGGCCTGTCGCCACAGCCACCGCCTCAGATCCAAAAAGGCGTATGGCAATCAGGGTTGCCATTGAGGCTGCCATAATATTGACCAAATTGTTGCCGATCAGAATGGTCGAAAGGAGGCGCTGTGGATTAGACCGTAATTTCAGCGCAAGTTTAGCCCCTTTATGACCTTCATCGGCCAGGGCCTTTAACCGGCTTTCGGTTATCGAAAAAAAAGCTATCTCTGCCCCAGAGAAAAAAGCGGAAAGTCCTAGACAAATAAGGACGGCGATAAAATCCATAGAGGGATTAACGAGCTCCGACGAGATAAAGAAATGACTTTACAGCATAGAAAGCTGCAAGATCTTGCGGTCTGGATTTGGAGGAAGTTGATCTCAGAAGAATTTGCGAGGGATTCATAATAAGGCCAAAATTCTCATGGTTTATGAGATGTTTTGAGCCCTCAATATTTATTGGAAGGTAAACTACCATAGGGGGTTGGTTTATGGCAATTAGACAGGATAAATTTTAGGATTAACTCTTTTATTTCAGTTGGTTATCCTCTATCAGAAGCGGGTCAATCCCGAATTGTTTTTCCAATTCTGTGGCCACGCTTTTCGCTTTTTCCTGAGAGCTAAATATGCCAACTTGAATACGGTGCCATTGCCCTGTTGGCAGGTCCACGGTCTTCAATCGAATCTTGGGATACTGGTTGGCCAGTTGCTGCTGCAAGGAGACGGCTTGAGTTAAAGCTGTGAAAGAGCCAACCTGCACCCAATAACCAGCAGGCCTTCCAGTCGTCTTGTGCCCGGAGCTTGGATTGGGGGAGTCCAGGATTGTCAGGCTGACATTCTCCGTTCCTTTTCCAATCATGGATAGCTCTCGGGCAGCCCCATAGGACAAATCGATAATCCGACCACGAATAAAGGGCCCACGATCATTTATTCGCACCGTCACGGATTTTCCGGTTTCCACACTTTGAACAAGGACCCGAGTTCCAAATGGCAACGTGCGATGGGCGGCAGTGAGTGCCCACATGTCATAGGGTTCGCCATTGGCAGTTGGATTCCCATGAAAACTCGGGCCATACCACGAGGCCACTCCGCGTTGAAGAGTTTCCTGGATCATCGGTCGCGGTTGGGGATGGCCACCCGCGCATCCGGCCATAAGTATGAAGAAAGCCAGGATCAGGTCTATTCTTCGGACCGGCGTAACTTTAATTTGCATGGCACGTCACTCCAACTTGAGGGTGGAGGGAGGAATTTTTTCGAGTTGTATGGACTAGGGGAACCAGCCGAGGCCCTGTGGATTGACCAAAATGGTCAAAGACCTCAGGAAACTTGGTCCATCGTCCGGCGGTCGATAAAGCGATAGCTCTGTCGATTGAACACGGGATATACTGAAAAAATAGGAGTTCCAAATGGTATGACGGCACTCTCAATGCCGCGATTTAATTGAAGATGGAGATTAATGAAATTAAAACTTAAACCTTCTTGCCAGGGTTGAGATAAATTGTGCACGTACGATTCAACTTTATCGGAAGCGTACGTCCGAGTCATGAGACCCGCCCCCCCTTGCAATCCGTAATCAGGCAGATCCGGCGCCCCTTGAATGAGGAGGGAGACCATTGAGGCATCAAACCAGACTTTGATATTACAACTGACCTGAATAAACGGCCCAAGGCTGCCGGTATGTTCTAGTACGGCCAGGGGATAAACCAGCTCTGGTGGGAGTGAGGGGTCGGTCTTGGAGGCTTGAACGATAAACTCAGGGTCTTTGATACCCGATACAGAGACAAAGATAAGATTTGGATCGTGGAGGTCGACATCCAGCACTTGGCCGTCATGGTAACTGCACAATTTTCCCATTTCGTAGCGCAAGGGAAATGAATAGCCCATTTTTCCATAAAAAATTCTGATCCCGGCTTCCAACGGATCTTCTGGACTTCGACTAATTTTTAAGTCAAAAGGTAAAACAATATGGAAGGCGTTTGTCCGGGCATTGATAAAGGGCGCGCAGGCACCGGGAAATTCTTTGTGGATGGCAAGGTTGTCTGGTTCAAATTTTTTAGCCGACCCCCCAAAATGTTGGGCAGTTTTTGCCTCTTTGGTTAACCGATATTTTTCCTGGTAATACGCGGAGGCCCGCTTTTGAGCCGTTTCAAGAAAGTATTCAGGAACATCAGTTTCGACAATTAAATTTTGTCGGTCGGAAGATTGTGACCGCGAAACCTTCATCGCCTCATTGTAACGTTGGAGGTCACTCTGGGTTTTTTTGATCAAATGCTCCAGGTCCCTGGCTAATTCCGGGTCGTTATAGCGTGTTTGCGGTAAAAGTTGGTAGGCTTTTTGCAGCAACTCTAGCTTCATGGTGTAACGTTTAGGTTCGGCAGAAAAGACGGTTGCGATGGCCATTAACAGATTGAACTGTTCCTCAGCGAGAAGCCCTAATTGGGTTAGGTCGTTCTCCTTCACAAACGCTAAAGCTAGCGGCCCAAAGGCTTCTTCCTGCCGAAGATGCTGGGTGAGGAGATAGTTGAGATAAGCGCGAGCGTTTTCTGGAGTCATTAGGAATCCTTTTTTTACGGGAGCGCATTTTAAGGTAAGATCGTCATTGGAGCAAGCTTTATGGGTTTCCTCTCAAAATGTTTTTATGGAAAGTTTTGTTGGAGGGCAATAAAATACGTAAGGATAGGCATTCAAGAATACAGAGGGAGTGAAGTTACAGAGATCTTGGAAGAAAGGATTGAATATGAACCCAGCCTTTTTGGGAAAAATCAGATCTGTCGTTTCTGCGCTGAGAATGGGATGGTTTATCGCCTGTCTGGTCCTGGGAACCGGAGTGGTATGTTCTTCGGCAGAGGGAACAGCTGGCAAGAAAGTTCCCGGATCAGGCCCGGCTGGAGGAGAAGAGTTTTCCACCGATAATTTGAATAAACAAATTACGGATTTAGAGAACCAAATACAAAAGCTTCGAGACCAAAGTCTGGAGCTGCAAGAAAGAACTCGCGCCAAACTTCAAGCTCAACTGGACAATTTCA
>DOFS01000392.1:0-10531 GCA_003523945.1 Nitrospiraceae bacterium
GGGCCATGATGGAGCTGACTCATGAGTTCGGCCATGGACTCGTGCAACGGAAAGCCCTGGCTGAGCGGCAGAATATTCCCCTGGGTTTTCTAGAAATGATTTTGCTGTCCTTAAAGAACGCCGGTCTCATCGGGAGTCGCCGTGGTGCCCATGGCGGGGTGTTTTTAATTAAGTCGCCACGGGAAGTCACCTTGGGACAAATTATTCGTCTTTTGGATGGTCCCCTGGCACCGATTGCCTGTGTGAGTCAGACGGCCTATCAGAAATGCCAGGATTGTCCTCATGCTGCGACGACCACCTGTCCGATTCAACGTATTATGTTGGATGTGCGAAATGCCATTTCGTCAGTCCTTGATCATTATTCGTTGGAAGATTTTGTGTTCCCCCAGAAGCGGGGGCCTTCAAAGAGCATCAAACAAAAACGGGGCTCTCGTGCCACCAAGGTCAAAGCCCCGGTTCATTCATCATAGGGGAGTTTGTACTGCGAGAGGCCATGTCAATCATAAGAGGAACATATGGAAACTCATTGGCGTAGTGTGGTGAAGGGTGTGAGTTGGCGGGCAGTTGGGACGTTGGATACCACTCTTTTGGTGTTTATTTTTTCTGGAGAACTTCTTCTTGCCGCTTCGGTGGGATTAACGGAATTGGTCACAAAAATATTTTTATATTGGGTTCATGAGCGAGTCTGGCAAAAGATACAATGGGGGCGAATCTATCCGACAACCAGTTCACCCTGAATGAGATCCCTTTCACCATACAAGGATACATAATATGGCACGGCCAATTTTGATGAGTGGGGCGTTGATGGCTCTCCTGGGTGTCGCAATTGGCGCCTTTGGCGCGCATGGACTCAAGCCATTTCTTTCTGAACAGATGTTGACGGTCTTTGAAACCGGTGTGCGGTATCATCTGATCCATGCCTTGGGCATGCTCAGTGCCGGATTGAGTCTGTTGTATGTTCCCCTTCGGCAATTCCGATGGGCCGGTTGGGCATTTTCCTTGGGCATCGTGTTGTTCTCAGGAAGCCTGTATGTCGTTTCCATTACGGGCGTGCGTGGATTGGGAATTATCACACCTTTTGGTGGCCTGTGTTTTATGGTGGGGTGGGGCCTGCTGGCCCGGGGCTATTGGAAAGCAATTCCCCCTGAAGGGGCTTCCCTCTCTCCACCCGATACCAAATAGTCAAGACGCCTCCGGCCTTGATTGAGGGGGTGATGTCTTCGGCTGAGAAGGGGTGTTTGTGACGATGAATGGGGGGCTGGCTTCTCCCATATACAGCGTTCGATGGGGAAAGGGAATTTCAATTCCATTTTTATCAAAGGCTTTTTTCAAGCGTCGACGATATTCTCTCCCTACCATCCATTGCTTGATGGGTAGCGTTTTCAATCGGGCTTTAATGACGACCTCCGATTCCCCGAAGTCGTCTACTCCCAATATTTCAATGGGTTCGAGAATGTTTGGTCCTACCTCCGGGTCCGCTTGTAAATCCTTGCCTACCTCCTTCATGACGGAAGATACCCGATCGGTATCTTCTTTATAGGCTACACCTATATTCATGACATAGAATGACCAGTCTTTGCTCATGTTGGCGAGGGTCGTGACGGTGCCATTCGGAAAAATATGAACGGTTCCTGACAGGTCGCGTAGGGTAATGGTCCGGAAACTGATGGCTTCGACTAAGCCACCGGTTCCATTCACCACTGCCACATCGCCAACCCGTACCTGGTTTTCTAAGATCATAAAAAATCCATTGATGACATCCCGGACCAGATTTTGTGCGCCAAAGCCGACAGCCAGTCCCACGATGCCCGCACTGGCGATAATGGGTGTGATATCCAAACCTATCTGATCCAATCCCATCACCACGGCAACGACCCAGACCAACGTGAGGCAAATGGTCAGAAGCAAGCCGATGAGGGTTTTAACCCGTTTTTCAGCGGCTAACTGGTTCTTATCATCGTTTTCCCTTATGGTGAGTAAGAAGATCTCGAGCCTGTGCAGGCCGAAACGAACGGCACGTATGCCGATGTATGCGACAACTCCGATAAGAAGGAGGCGCAGGCTGGCTTCCATCATGGTGAGGGACTTGGCTGCGAGAAATGGAGTGAGTTTTTCAAAAACAAAAGATTCCATCCATGACCTCCTAAAAGTAAATGTTCAGTTGGTTGAAAGCCTGAAACAACCCCAGGCACATGTGAGGAACTGAGGCCGAGTAGAAATACTATTCTTTCAAGAGATTGCAGGATTGGCAAGCACAAGGGGACCGCGAGCTCCTGATACGTCCACTATTTGGACAGGGAAGTATGAAGAAGGCATCTCGCCTGTTTTTAAAGTCCCCTCTTTCCTTAGAAGTTCGCGTTTATTTTTGTGATTCTCTTGACACATGAAGGATTGGGTGGTAAATATTTCCCTAAATTGGTCGTCTAGGACAACGAAGTCCATGTGAACGACCTCACAAAAGAACTCGGACAATGAAGTCCTCAGCCAAAAATTTTGGTTGGGGATTTTTTTTTGCCTTTTTAGGCCAAAAGCAAGGTGGTGCTAAACAATCCTAGTCGTTTCCTGCCAGGTGCGACTTTCAAATCATGGAGGGACGAATGATTGGAGGCTTATTGATGAAATTCATTTTTCATGGAAAACGTCAAGGTAGGATGCGGACCGGGTTTTTAACCTTCTGTTTAGCGCTGGTGCTGATTATTGGTGGATCGAATCTAAGCCATGCAGCCGTATTATCCAAGGAGGATTTCAACCTCTATGGGTATGTGGATGCGTCATACACTCAAAACTTTAACAATCCTAAAAATTCGGGCCCCAATGCGAATCATTTGCGCATTTTTGACGGAGATTCCAATTCGTTCAGGCCGAATATGGCGCAGTTGGTCTTTGAAAAAGAAGGGACGAACGGGACCAATGCGGTGGAACGGGCCGGATTTCGAGTCAAATTAGATGTGGGAGAAGACGCCCAATTTACGGGCGGAAGGACGGGAGACGATTTTGACTTTCAGGAATTATATGCGCAGTTTGTGGCCTCGATCGGCAATGGATTGGATATTCGGATCGGCCGAATGAATACCTTGGTGGGGTATGAGGTCATTGAGAGCCCCTTCAATCCGAATTTTTCCCGGTCCTGGTTGTTTGGATTGGGGCAGCCCTTTACCACGACCGGTATCCGGCTTTTGTATCCCTTTACCGATAAGTTGACGGTGGCAGTGGGCGCCATCAATTCCTTTACCGGATTAACGGAGGATAACAATTCGGCCAAATCCCTGGAAGGACTGATTTCATATAGCCCAACTGAACAGGTTGGAATAAATGTGTATGGTTTTTTTGGAAGAGAAAGTTCCAATACGGCACCTGGTGCAGGGAAACGGGCCCTTATCGGGAGTTACGTGACCTTCCAAGCCACCGAGCAATTAGGTTTTGTGGTGGAAGGGTATTATGCCAATCAGGAGAATGGGAGTGGGATCAGTTCGGGCCGAAATGCCCGGTGGAACGGGGCAGCAGGTTATGCCATTTATGATTTTGATGATCAGTGGGGAGTGCGAGTCCGTGGAGAAATTTTCGAGGACGCGGGAGGCGAGACGAGTTGTTTGGGGACGGCCGGATCCGGCGGAAACGCGAATGCCTGCACCGTTTCGGCCCCGATCGCGCAAACCCTTTGGGAGACCACGGTGACTCTTCAGTATAAGCCGGCTCCCTCGCTGATCACGCGTTTAGAATTCCGGTATGACAAATCCAATAGAAACGTCTTTCTGGATGGGTCCAATACGTTCACCAATAATCAACAAACACTGGCAGCTGAAGCCATTTTCCTCTTTTAAAAAGAGTTAGAAGGAGCGGAAACGATGAACGCCTGTATTGAAAAAGCCAGTAGAAGGATGGTTGGTGGATTCATGAGTCTCCTGGTATTGAGCGGCCTGGGCTCACCGGTGTGGGCTCAGGATGGGGGAGTGCCGCAACTCAATGCCGGCGATACGGGGTGGGTCTTAATGTCCACGGTATTGGTGTTAGCCATGATTATCCCGGGATTGGCCCTGTTTTATGGCGGCATGGTTCGGAGTAAAAATGTTTTAAGTACCATGATGCATAGCTTTATTGCGGTCTGTCTGGTCAGTATCGTGTGGGTGTTCTGGGGCTATAGTCTGGCCTTTGCTCCCGATGTGGGAGGCGTCATTGGGAACCTGAAGTGGGTAGGATTGATGGGGGTGGGCCCCGAACCGCTTGAAGGATCGACGATTCCCCATTTGGCATTCATGGTGTTTCAGCTCATGTTTGCGGCGATTACCGTGGCGCTCATCAGCGGCGCGATAGCCGAGCGCATGAAATTTAGTGCCTTCGTGTTGTTCGCGGTGTTATGGGTCACGTTTATTTATGCGCCACTGGCCCATTGGGTGTGGGGAGGTGGATGGCTGGCGGAGTTAGGCGACTTAGATTTTGCCGGTGGAACGGTCGTCCATATTAGTTCGGGTGTGGCTGCGTTAGCCTGCGCGCTTGTCTTAGGAAAACGGCACGGATATGGTACTGAGAATATGAGCCCCCATAATCTGCCGTTTACTGTCATCGGGGCCAGTTTATTGTGGATCGGCTGGTTTGGTTTTAATGCGGGAAGTGCGCTGGCGGCTGATGGAGTGGCGGCCAGTGCATTCGTGGCCACGCATGTGGCGACCGCTGCCGGAGCATTAGCCTGGGTTGGGGTTGAGTGGAGCTATCGAGGACGGCCGACCATTTTGGGCGCCGCCAGTGGCGCCGTGGCAGGTCTGGTGGCCATCACGCCAGCCGCCGGCTATGTTGAGCCGGTATCGGCTATTGTCATAGGCTTGGGCGGAGGCGGGGTCTGTTATCTTGGTGTGTTTTTAAAACATAAGCTGGGCTATGATGATGCGTTGGATGTGCTCGGCATCCATGGCATTGGAGGAACATGGGGGGCAATGGCCACCGGGTTATTTGCCAGCATCGGTGGTGGCACCGGGCTCTTTTTTGGAAATCCCGGTCAGGTGCTCATTCAAGCGATTGGAGTTGGCGCAACCTGGGTGTTCTCATTTGTCGGTACGTATCTCATTCTCAAACTCGTTGACGGCACGATCGGCTTACGAGTCAATCGGGAAGACGAAGTGCTCGGATTAGATCTCACCCAGCACCGGGAACGGGCCTATGGATAATGCATGAAAGCGAGGTGTGATCGTAACGAGAGCCATGATGAATATTAGGAGCCGGTATCCCGCGATGACTGCAGGCGTTTCTCAGGGTGTGTTAATCCAATGGAAGGATGGTTCTTATGAAGCTAATTCAAGCCATTATCAAACCCTTTAAGCTGGATGAAGTGAAGGATGCGTTGATTGAGTTGGGCATTCAGGGCATGACCGTCACCGAGGTGAAGGGGTTTGGTCGTCAAAAAGGTCATAAAGAGACCTATCGAGGCACGGAGTATCAAATTGAATTTGTCCCAAAAATTAAACTAGAAATCGCCCTGGCCGATGAGCGGGTGGCTGAGGCCCTGGAAGCCATTACTCGTGCAGCTAAGACCGGAAGCATTGGCGATGGAAAGATTTTCGTGTCCGAATTGCATAGCGTAATCCGTATTCGGACGGGGGAATCAGGCGAAGGAGCAGTCTAACCATTGACCACCATACCAAATCACCTGTTGGCTCGAGGAGGGGAAATGAAGCTGTTCATTCCACGTCGGATGATTGGAACCTTGACCGGATTGGTGTGTTGGATGAGTCTGATTCAACCATTGGTTGTTTGGGCGGAGGAGGGTAATCTGCTCCAGATTGATACGGGTGATACGGCTTGGCTTTTAATATCTTCCGCGTTGGTCTTGTGTATGGCTATTCCTGGACTGGCCTTATTTTACGGTGGATTAGTCCGCAGAAAAAATGTGCTGGGGACCATAATGCATACGATGGTGATTGTGTGTCTGGTGAGCCTGCTCTGGGTGCTATGCGGATATAGTTTAGCGTTTGGCCCTGATGTGGGCGGGGTGATTGGGGGGCTTGAGTGGATTGGGCTTCATGGTGTGGGTTTAGAACCAAGTAACACCTATGCGCCAACGGTTCCGCATCAACTCTTTATGATCTTTCAGCTCATGTTTGCAGGCATTACCGTCGCGCTCATCACCGGGAGTTTCGCTGAGCGGATGAAGTTTAAAGCGCTCCTGTTATTTTCGGTCTTCTGGTCGCTTTTGATTTATGCGCCGCTGGCGCATTGGGTGTGGGGTGGAGGGTGGTTAGCCCAGCTGGGAGCTTTGGATTTTGCCGGCGGGGCTGTCGTCCACATTTCTTCCGGATTCGGGGCATTGGTCTGTGCGGTGATGCTTGGGAAACGCAAAGGATTTGGAAGCGAACCGATGCCTCCCCATAATTTGCCCATGACGGTTCTGGGGACGGGACTTCTCTGGTTCGGGTGGTTTGGGTTTAACGCGGGAAGTGCGTTAGCAGCGAACAGTGTCGCAGTCGCGGCGTTTCTGGCCACTCACACCGCTGCTTCGGCAGGGGGACTCAGTTGGATGGTGGCTGAATGGGTCCACCGGGGAAAACCAACCGTATTGGGGGTGGCCAGTGGGGTGGTCGCGGGCTTGGCCACGGTGACTCCTGCTGCAGGATTTATTGGGCCGATGTCCGCCCTCTGTATCGGTCTTTTGGCCGGGACCGTCTGCTATATCGCCGTCGTATGGAAAATGCGTTTGGGGTATGATGATTCGCTTGATGTCGTGGGCATTCATGGCGTGGGTGGGTTTACGGGCATATTAGCGACAGGGTTGTTTGCCTCAATTGGGGCTCAGGGTTTGTTTTTCGGGAACCCCGGTCAGTTTGGTATACAAGTCGTATTGGCTTTGGTAACCTTATCGTTTTCTGTCATCGGGACCTATCTTGTTCTTAAAATAGTGGACATGACGGTAGGGCTGAGAGTCTCCGATCAGGACGAAGAAATCGGGTTGGACCTCAGTCAACACAATGAGCGAGCCTATTCCTAAACAGACGGTTCGCGGTGAACGAACATGCCGTGGAAGCAGGCATGATGTGATCTGCGTCTGTCTGATCGGACCGTGAGATAGGTTGAGGCAATGAGGGTGTGATTACTTTTACAAACAGCTGTGCTGGCGAAGGAGGTATTGAATGACCGCGAAAGAAGTGTTGGATTTTGCGAAAAAAAACAAGGTGGAAATGGTCGACGTCAAGTTTGTCGATCTCATGGGTACCTGGCAGCATTTTTCGATTCCGACATCAGAGTTAACGATGGATTTATTTAAAGAAGGCTCTGGATTTGATGGATCGTCTATTCGTGGCTGGCGCATGATCCAAAATAGCGACATGTTGGTGGTGCCTGACCCGAATACCGCCTGCATGGATCCATTCATGGAAATTCCGACGTTAAGCCTGATTGCCGATGTGCAAGATCCTATTACCCGGACGATCTACGAGCGGGATCCCCGTGGAGTGGCGCTTCGAGCGGAACAATATCTCAAGAGCACGAAAATCGGAGATATTTCCTACTGGGGCCCTGAAGCCGAATTCTTTATTTTTGACCATGTGTCGTTTGATCAAAACAGTCACTCCAGCTACTACTTCGTCGATTCGGAGGAGGGCATCTGGAATTCCGGGAAAGACGGAGAGAACCTCGGGTCACGCCCGCGCCACAAGGAGGGCTATTTCCCCGTGGCCCCCGTCGACTCGCAACAGGATATCCGGTCGGAGATGTGCCGGGAAATGGAAAAAGCCGGGATCAGGGTGGAGAAACACCATCATGAAGTAGCCACAGGCGGGCAAGCCGAAATTGACCTTCGGTTTGATACCCTGGTCAAGATGGCTGATCAGATGATGATGTACAAATATATTGTGCGCAATGTCGCCCGTCGGCATAACAAAACCGTCACTTTTATGCCCAAGCCGCTCTATGGGGATAATGGCACCGGAATGCATACACATCAGAGCATTTGGAAAGACGGAAAGCCTCTGTTTGCCGGAAAGGAATATGCCGGTGTCTCGCAGATGTGCTTATATTATATCGGCGGTATTCTCAAGCATGGTCCGGCCTTAGCCGCGCTCACCAATCCGATTACGAATTCGTACAAACGGCTGACGCCGGGCTTTGAAGCGCCGGTGTTGCTGGCCTATTCCAGTCGGAATCGATCGGCGGGCATCCGGATTCCCATGTATTCTCCGAGTCCCAAGGCCAAGCGCATCGAGGTGCGATTCCCTGATCCTTCCTGCAACATGTATTTGGCCTTCAGTGCCATGCTCATGGCCGGATTGGACGGGATTCAAAATAAAATCCATCCAGGCGAAGCCATGGATAAAAATCTCTATGATTTAGAGCCGGAGGAATTAGGAAATATTCCGTCATTGCCCTCGAGTCTGGAACAGGCCTTGAAAGCTCTTGAGGATGACCATGAATTTCTCTTGAAAGGCGGAGTGTTTTCCGAGGACCTGATTGAAGCCTGGGTGGCCTATAAACGGTCAAATGAAATCGATGCCATTCGCGTCCGGCCACACCCCTATGAATACTTTATGTACTACGATGTCTAAACACTGAGCGTGCATATTCCCGTAATCCTGCGGGGAAACCACGTGGTAGCCTAACGCCCGGGTGATTCACTGAAGGAGTTCTGCAACTCCTTGTGATGCCCGGGCGTTAGTGTTTGGGAAACCGGTGAAGGAATTGTTTGTGAATCTGTGTCATCCTGGTCTGGATGGTGTGCTCCAGATCTTCAGCGCCCTGAAGCCAATTCGTGGTCATCATCCCGAGCCGGCGGGCTAAAAACACCATTTCATCGGAACCGGATGGTGGAAGGACAAGATCGTGGGCATGGCCACGGACAATTCTGAGGCCATCGATGAGTTGTCGAAGAAACAGATAGTGATCTTTGAGCTGAGCCCCTTCTTCAAGCGTGACCATGCCTTCCCC
Organism: Nitrospiraceae bacterium; assembly: GCA_003523945.1. GTDB lineage: Bacteria > Nitrospirota > Nitrospiria > Nitrospirales > UBA8639 > Nitrospira_E. The sequence continues at coordinate 8,905 of DOFS01000392.1, forward strand.
GCTGAGATGATCGATGGCCTCCAGCGTATTCGGGGTGCGAATGGAAGGATGATTGTGCCCGTGCATGAGCTGAAGGTATTGGACGGTATACTCCACATCAAGAAGCCCACCGGCGCCGTATTTGATATGCGTGGTCCCCGGCGGCACTAACTCTTTCATTTGACGCTCACGCAGATGCAGGGCGGTCTGAAGATCCCATGGATCAGGAGCATACACAAATCGGTCACGATGCGCCTCAACCGCGTTTCCCACCGCACGATTTCCAGCAATAAAACGAAGTTTGAGCAAGGCTTGTCGTTCAAACGGGGCGGCTCCCCCCTGTGACGCGTAATAGCGCTGAATTTCTTCGAGGGAATTGGCGAGGAGCCCTTTTTCTCCATGCGGGCGAAGCCGGGTATCCAGGTGAAAAATGCCTTCCTGCTTGGCTTCAATCCATTGAATGAACTCCTGTGCCCAGCGTTCAAAATAATCTGAGGACATGTGAAGTGCCTTGGCTCGTGGTGCAGTGCCGGGCATTCGATACACGAACAGAATTTCAATATCCGAGGCATACCCTAATTCACCCCCTCCGAGCTTGCCTAATCCAAAGATGGCCATCGAAGGAGGAGTGGTAAGGGAGGCCTTCGGATTGATCGCCTGTTGAGAGTGAAGAAGCGCCTGGCTGAGAATGACATCAGCAAGATTGGTCAGGGCCTGGGAAAAGTCCGGGAGTGGACTATTTTCCAGCAGATGACGCATGTCGATGCGAAACAACTCTTCGTCTTTCCATTGATTTAAGCGCTGTTTTTTCTCTGCAGGAGTCTTGGCTTTGAGCAGAAACGGTTCGATGGCCTTGTTGAGTACCGCGGTTGATCGGATCAGGGCACCTTTTTGATACTGATTCATCATGGGCAACAGATTGTCATGTTGCCGGCGAAGTAAATCCTCCCACAGGTAATCACTGCTGCCAAAGAGTTGAGCCAGCCGTTCCAACGTGGAAGCCTGGCTCAGTTTGGTGAGATGCGATGGAGTATTCGCCTGTTCTAACCATTGATCGAGGAATTGATCAAAATGGTCGAGTGCTTTCCCGGGGTCCGGCGCCCATCTCAGGTAATGGGTGAATTCTTTGAGTAAGGTCGCTGCGGTTCGGAGTTCCTGTTGTTCGGCTTTTCCTTGAATCTTGCCTCCCTGTCTCCCGCGGACATAGAGGCGATTGCGGACGCGATGGTGCGCCACCTCAATCTGGGCTTTGACAATATAGATGCCTCGCATGGCCAGGGCATTGGCAAAAGTGTACAAAAACGCCGGCGTGTCGGTTGAGCTAATATCCAGAATGGTTTCATGCCCGGCTCGCGGGTTGGAAAACGTGATGTGAACCGGATGGACCATCTCCGTTGTTTTCTGAGGCATGTTCCCTAAATTCTCAATGAGCCGGCGGTTCACTTGTCGACGGGCCTGCCGGATCTGATTCTTTTGAAGAAGGATGAGAAGGGCCGCCACCATCTCCTGAAGCTCGCGCTGTTCGGGTTCGTCAAACTTCAGGCCTTCAAGGGCTTGCACGTGAAAGACATCCACCACAATTTTTCGGGTCAACCCTTTGTTCGTGTGTGAGGAGGTACCCATGGCCGTGTGTCCCATGGATGATTTC
>DOFS01000392.1:10636-12317 GCA_003523945.1 Nitrospiraceae bacterium
TGATTTCGTGGATGAGGGCATTGGGGCCGCGGTCTCCAGGGAGGTAAAAATCTTGGCCTCTCGAATATCCAGCCCGAAGGAAGATAAGACGCCGCAAAACGTGGCAAATTCTGAAAAATAGTCGTAGGCCACCAGAGTGAGTTCATATTGCCGGGAGGGTAGAGTCCGGATCGATATGGCGCAGGGCCGTTCGAAGGTAAGCTGGTTGGCCAGCGTCAAATGTTCCAGAATAGCGGCAGGAGGAAAGCTGTCAAAATAATCCGGGTCCATCTGCCGGACAAAATCCCTGATCAAGGCCGGGCGGAGCTCAGGACATTGCGTTTGATACGAATGGATCCGGTCTGCTTCCTTCATGGTGCCGGAGTATACAAAAAAATTGTTGCATTGTAAGGTCTGACGCGGTCCCGTATAATTTTCCTTTTTTTACCATGACCTCTTCCACACCATATGCAGGCGCAGAGAACGACTCTCCTGCTGCCCGCTATCCCGATCCCACGCCCTTACTCCTGGCTTCCGGACTTTCCCCGCAAGACGTCGCGCAGATTCTTCAGCCCTATGGCCTCAAGGATTGGAAACGGGCCGACCAGAACCTGCAAACCATGGCCGGGGAACCGGTCGCCCGGAAAGCCCTGGCGACTATTCTGCCCGGGGTGTTAGACAGTGTCGCTCGTACGGCAGATCCGGATCAGGCCATCAACGAATGGGAACGATACGTCGATTCCGGAATTCAACGCCTTCAACTGTTTCAATATTTGGCGATGGTTCCGCATGTGGTCGAGGTGTTGGGTGCCGCGTTCGGGAATAGTCCCGCCATGGCGCAAACATTCATTCGTGATCCGTTATTAGTCTATTGGATCGAAGACGATGGAGTCTTGCGCCGGCGGATGACCCGAAAGGTCCTTGAGGCCAACGTGCAGGCGTCCCTGAGTACCGTGACAAGTTTTGAGGCTAAGTGTGAAGCGTTGCGACGTATGAAGCGGCGCGAAATGCTCCGAATCGGGATTCGCGATTTACTGGGCCTGGCTACACCCGTAGAAACCTATACGGTGTTATCGGATCTTGCCTCGGCCGTGATTCATGCCGCCTACGAACTGGTGGACCGCGAACTACGGCAGCAGTTTGGAGATTTTCATGAGGGGGCATCAAGCAAGCAAAAAGCCGACGGCTTCTCCGTGTTGGCCATGGGAAAACTCGGAGGATGGGAACTCAATTATAGCTCTGATGTCGATCTCATTTACGTGTATCATGCCCCCGAGGGGCATACAAAAGCAGGCAGGGGGCAAACCAGTATCACTCGTGCTCAGTATTGCGAAAATCTAGCCAGAGAACTCACGGCGGTCTTAACCGCCCCAACGGCCGAGGGCGCCCTGTTTCGCGTCGATCTTCGTCTTCGTCCGGAAGGGATGGTAGGGCCGTTGGCCTCGTCGCTTGAAGACGCCCTTCATTATTACGCGGGCCGAGGACGAACCTGGGAGCGTCTGGCCTTTCTCAAAGCCAGGCCCATCGCCGGAAATATCCGTGTGGGGCAAGCCTTGATTAAGGGACTGACGAACTTTGTCTATGGGAATGAACACAACGGAGACCAGGTGTTCCCGGCCATTCAATCCCTCCGGTCACAAATCCTTGCCAAGATGATTCGACGCGGGGAAGTCGACCGGCATGTCAAGCTGGGGATCGGCGG